>CALEYY010000188.1 GCA_937928295.1 uncultured Moraxellaceae bacterium | reverse complement strand
TCGCCATCGCCCGTAGCGGCGACAAGGGCGACCACGGCAATGTCGGCGTCATGGCGCGTGATCCGGCGTATCTGCCGTATCTGCGGGCGGCGCTCGGCGAGCAGCGCGTGGCCACTTACTTTGCCCACCTGATCTCGACCACTAAGCCGGTTGGCTCCGTGTCTCGCTGGGAGCTTCCCGGCAGCCACAGCTTCAACTTCCTCATCCGCCATGCACTCGGCGGCGGCGGCATCGCCTCGTTGCGTACCGACCCGCAGGGCAAGTGCTTCGCGCAAATGCTGCTTGATATCGACATCCCCGTGCCGCCCGCCGTTGCGGCATCGCTGACCTGAGACTGACACCATGACTGTGCTCGAATCCCGAATTAACTCGCAGGACGAGATCTTCCGCGCCAACCGCGACGGCATGCTGGCCGCCGTCGCCGCCCTGCGCGAAGTCGAAAGCAAGGTGCGCGGCTCGGAAGAGAAAGCGCGCGCCAAGTTCCACAAGCGCAAGCAGATGCTGCCGCGTGAGCGCCTGCACCTGCTGCTTGATCGCGGCTCGCCCTTCCTCGAACTGTCCACGCTCTGTGGCTACAAGATGCACGATGACCGCGACGGCTCGCTGGCCGGCGGCAACATGATTGCCGGCATCGGCTATGTCGAGGGCGTGCGCTGCCTGATCGTGGCCTCCAACAGTGCCATCAAGGGCGGCACCATGACGCCCTGGGGCGTGCAGAAGACGCTGCGCCTGCAAGAGATCGCGCTGCAGCAGAAGCTGCCGGTGGTGTCCATGATCGAATCCGGCGGCGCTAACCTGATGTATCAGGCTGAGCTGTTCATCCCCGGCGGCCGCACCTTCGCCAATCAGGCTCGACTGTCGGCAGCGGGCATCCCGCAGGTCACCATCGTGCATGGTTCGTCCACGGCGGGTGGTGCCTACATGCCCGGCCTGTCGGACTATGTGGTGATGATCCGCAAGCAGGCCAAGGTCTTTTTGGCGGGCCCGCCACTGCTGCTCGCCGCCACCGGCGAAGTCGCCATCGATGAAGATCTGGGCGGTGCCGAGATGCACACCCAGCTCGCCGGTACTGCCGAATTTCTCGCCGAAAACGATGCCGATGGCATCCGCATGGCGCGCGACATCGTGCGCAGCCTGAACTGGAATGCCGACAAGCCGGCCGTGCCGCGCGTGCCGGTGCGTGCCCCGCTGTACGACATCGAGGAAGTCTGCGGCGTGGTCTCGGCCGACTACCGCAAGCCCTTCGACCCGCGCGAAGTCATCATGCGTCTGGTTGATGCCTCCGAGTTTCTCGAGTTCAAGAACGAGTACGACAAGCAGACCGTTTGCGGTCGCGCTGTCATCGACGGCCACCAGGTCGGCATCATCAGCAACAACGGCCCGATCACCACGGCCGGTGCCACCAAGGCCGGCCAGTTCATCCAGCTCTGCTGCCACGCCAACATCCCCATCGTGTACCTGATGAACACCACCGGTTACATGGTCGGCTCGGCGTCGGAGCAGGGCGGCATCGTCAAGCATGGCTCGAAGATGATCCAGGCCGTGGCCAATGCCACCGTGCCACAGATCACCATCGTCATGGGCGGATCCTTCGGTGCCGGCAACTACGGCATGTGCGGTCGCGGCTTCGGGCCGCATTTCATCTTCGCCTGGCCGAACAGCCGCACTGCCGTCATGGGTGGCGAGCAGGCCGCCAAGGTCATGTCGGTGATCACGCGCGAAAAGTGGAACAAGGAAGGTCGCCCGGTCGGCGAGCAGGAAGAGTTCATGCTCAACGCGCTGGAGCAGCAGATCATCGGCAAGTTCGACGAGGACGGCCATGCCTTCGCGGCATCCGCACGCCTCTTCGATGACGGCCTGATCGACCCGCGCGATACCCGCCGCGTGCTCGCGCTGACGCTGTCCATCTGCCGTGAAGCCCCGTTGCGGACGACTCGTCCGAACAGCTTCGGCGTGTCGCGATTCTGATCTGGAGATGACCATGAGCTTTCCTGTTACCCAGCAGATCCGCCTCGACTTCGACAGCGCGCGCGGCCTGCTGCGCCTGACCCTGAACCGCCCGGACGCCCGCAATGCGCTCAACCCGGAGATGGTCGCCGAACTGATCGCCGTGTTCCGCCACCTGCACGAGCGCGCCGATGTGCGCGTGGTGCTGATGCGCGGTGCCGGTGGCCACTTCTGCGCCGGCGCCGACCTCAAAGGCGTGTTCAGCGATGTCGCCAAGCCGCTGCCGGCGGGCGTGGCCGACCCCATCGTCGCCGTCAACCGCTCCTTCGGCGAGATGCTGCGTTCGGCAGCGGCCATCCCGCAGGTGCTGGTGACCATCTGCGAAGGCGGCGTGCTCGGCGGCGGCTTCGGCCTCGCCTGCGTGTCCGACATCGCCTTCGCTCATGTGGACAGCAAGTTCGGCATGCCCGAGACCTCGCGCGGCCTGCCGCCGGCACAGATCGCGCCGTTCGTGGTCGAGCGCATCGGCCTCACGCAGGCACGCCGCCTGTGCCTGACCAGCGCCCAGTTCAACGGCCGCGAGGCGCTGCGCCTGGGCCTCGTGCACGAAACCTTTGCCGATGAAGCCGAGCTGGCCGAGCGCCTGGGCCTGACCCTGACGCAAATCCTGCGTTGCGCCCCGGCCGCGAATGCGCGCACCAAGCAGATCCTGCTCAGCGTCGGTCACATCGACCCCGATGCTGTGCTCGATCAGGCCGCCGCCCACTTCGCCGCCTGCGCGCGCAGCACGGAAGCGCCGGAAGGCATCGGTGCCTTCCTGCAGAAGCGCGACCCGAACTGGTCGTCGCCGCTGACCGTGGCCGATGCCGCCGCACTCAATCCCAACCTCATTCAGCAGGAGCCGTCGGCATGAGCCGTTTCGACACTGTACTCATCGCCAACCGTGGCGAGATCGCGGCGCGCATCATCCGTGGCTGCCGCGCTGCCGGCTACCGCACCGTGGCCGTTTATTCCGACGCTGACCGCGACGCCCTGCATGTGCGCGAAGCCGACACCGCCGTCTGCATCGGGCCGGGCCCGGTCGGCGAATCCTATCTCTGCATCGACAAGCTCATCGCCGCCGCGCAGCAGAGCGGTGCCGGCGCCGTGCATCCCGGCTACGGCTTCCTGTCCGAGCGCGAAGCCTTCGCGCAGGCCGTGCAGGATGCCGGGCTGGTGTTCATCGGGCCCGACCCCTTCGCCATCGAAGCCATGGGCAACAAGAGCGCCTCCAAAGAACGCATGATCGCCGCCAATGTGCCCTGCGTACCGGGCTACCAAGGCGCCGGTCAGGATGACGATCTGCTGGTCGCGGAGTCCATCAAGGTCGGCCTGCCGGTGATGGTCAAGGCCGCGTCCGGCGGCGGTGGTCGCGGCATGCGTCTGGTGTACGAAGCGTCCGAACTGAAGGCGGCCATCCAGTCCGCGCGCAGCGAAGCGCAGAATGCTTTTGGCGATGGCCAGCTGCTGATCGAGAAGGCCGTGCTGCAGGCGCGTCATGTCGAGATCCAGGTCTTCGGTGACCGCCACGGCAATGTGGTCTACCTCGGCGAGCGCGACTGCTCGGTGCAGCGTCGCAACCAGAAAGTCATTGAAGAAGCACCGTCGCCAGCGGTCAGCGAATCGCTGCGCGCCCGCATGGGCAAGGCCGCCGTCGCTGCCGCCAAGGCCGTGAACTATGTCGGTGCCGGTACCGTCGAATTCATGCTCGCCGCCGACGGCCATTTCTACTTCCTGGAAATGAACACCCGCCTGCAGGTCGAGCATCCGGTCACCGAGATGATCTACGGCCTCGACCTGGTGGCCTGGCAGCTCCTGGTAGCACAAGGCGAGCCGCTACCGTTGACGCAGGCCGAGGTGGATGAGCTGCTGCAGATGTTCGGCCGCGCCGGACGCCGCGGGCTCGACGAGGCCGGCTACTGCCGTCTCGAGGCGGCGGCCGTCGCGGAGTCAGTCGCGACCGACATCCCGCTGGTCGAGAAGATCTGGGCGCGGGCGAAGCCCGACGAGGACTTGTTTGGCAAGCAGGCGGCGGTTCGTTCCAATTTTTTCCACCAACGATTTGATTTCACCAAATTCGTTCCCGGTTTTGATTTTTTAAAAAACCTCACGCCACAAGCCTCTTCGAATGGCACGGGTGTTCCTGGCTGGGTGGCACCTACGCTTGATCCCAAGGAAATTGACAAGCGCATCCAAGAACTCAAGACGGTGCAATTTTGGTTAGAGCAAAACGCTAAGGGCATCGCGGCTACTATCCAAGCGATGGAAGTGCAACGCATGACCTTGTCTACTTTGCAAAACATGAATGTCAATTTCCAAGACATGGCGGAGTCGCTCAAGGTCAAGCCTGTAAATCAAGCGGCGCCTGA
>CALEYY010000187.1 GCA_937928295.1 uncultured Moraxellaceae bacterium | reverse complement strand
GTCGCCGAAAACAAGATAAATCCAGGTCAGCGCAATCAGGATGAACAGCGACGGCAGCACGAACAGGCCGCCGGCGACAATGCCGCCCCAGGTACGGTGCATCAGCCAGCCGATATAGGTCGCGAGCTGCTGCGCTTCCGGGCCGGGCAGCACCATGCAGTAGTTCAGCGCGTGCAGGAAACGGCGTTCGGACAGCCATCGCCGGCGCTCGACAAGCTCCTGATGCATGAGCGCGATCTGCCCGGCCGGGCCGCCGAAGCTGATGAAGCCGAGCTTGAACCAGAAGCCCAGGGCTTCGCGAAAAGAAACGGGGGATGGCGCATCGGCAGGCTGCATGTGGCGGGCCCTGTTGGTAGAGTTGCGCTATTGTGCCAGAGCCCTCCCGCAAAAATGACCAGTAATCACGACATTGCCCGCCGCGACCTGAAACATGTCTGGCACCCCTGCACGCAAATGCACGATCACGAACAGCTGCCACTGGTGCCGATACGCCGCGGTGAGGGCATCTGGCTGGAGGACTTCGACGGCAAGCGCTACATGGACGCCATCAGTTCGTGGTGGGTCAATCTCTTCGGTCACGCCCACCCCGAGCTCAACGCCGCGCTCCGGCAGCAGGCCGATACGCTGGAGCATGTCATCCTCGCCGGCTTCACCCACGAGGCCATCGTCGAACTCAGCGAGCGCTTGGTCGCACTGGCCCCGCCCGGCCTGAGCAAGTGTTTCTATGCCGACAACGGCAGCTCCGGCATCGAGGTCGCGCTGAAGATGAGCCTGCATGCCTGGCGCAACCTCGGGCAGAGCGGCAAGACCCGCTTCATCGCACTGGAAAACAGCTATCACGGCGAGACCATCGGCGCGCTCGGCGTGACCGACATTCCGCTGTTCTCCGAGACATATCGCCCGATGCTACAACCCCCGTTGCGCGCACCATCGCCCGCCAGCCGCCAGCCCGATGAGGATGCCGTGACCGCCGCTCGCCGTGCCATGGCGGCGATGGAGCATCTGCTCGCCCAGCACGCGCAGGATGTCGCGGCAGTGATCGTCGAGCCGCTGATTCAGGGCGCGGCCGGCATGCGCATGTATGACCCGATCTACCTGACGCTGTTGCGCGAGGCTTGCGACCGCCACGGCGTGCACCTGATTGCCGATGAAATCGCCGTCGGTTTCGGCCGCACCGGTACGCTCTTCGCCTGCGAACAGGCCGGCATCACGCCCGACTTTCTGGTGCTGTCCAAGGGCCTGACAGCGGGCTATCTGCCCATGTCGGTGGTGATGACGCATGAGCGTATCTACGACATTTTCTACGACCGCTACGACACGCTGAAGGGCTTTCTGCACTCGCACAGCTACACCGGCAACGCCCTTGCCGCTCGCGTCGCGCTGGCCTCGCTGGACCTGTTCGCGCGTGACGATGTGATCGTGCAGAACCGCGAGCGCTCACGGGTGATGGCCGAGGCGCTGACGCCGCTGCGCGATCATCCGCAGGTGCTGGAAGTCCGCCAGACAGGCATGGTCGCCGCCATCGAACTGGTCCGCGATAAGGCCACGCGCACGCCCTACGACTGGCGCGAACGACGCGGCCTGGCGATCTTCCAGGCGGCGCTGAAACGCGGCCTGCTGCTGCGCCCCATCGGCAATGTGG
>CALEYY010000186.1 GCA_937928295.1 uncultured Moraxellaceae bacterium | reverse complement strand
GTACCGTTAAACGGCCGTCCGGCAAGAACTTGACCTCACCCTGCGCCACGATGGAGCCCGAACCATTGGTAAGATTGGCCGTTGAGGTTAAGTCATCATTACTACGGACTTTATGCTCAATTGGAATCAGACCTGCGCCCAGAATACTGGCCTGCGCATTAATTTCAGGGATGTCGGTATACAAATCCAGCTTAGCCTCTAGCATGAGCTTGCTTACGCCACTCGCATCAGTGATCGAGAAGATGCGTCCCTCAATCGGGCCTTTGTCTTCGGGATAGCGCATACGGAAAACCAAAGGACCTGTGTAGAGCAGGCCTTCCTGCAACTCCGTATTGGTCGCGTCTTTCGCACCAATGGGTAGCAATCCATCCACCAGTCCAGCGCCAGTATTGATCAATGCCGACAAGGGCCCGCCCAGCCCTGGGATAGCACCGAGAGCGCCGAAAATTGCCTGCGTGAGTGGACTGGCATCGGGTGTAAGCCCGAGGTCAGCGTAAATATAAGCGCCCGATGTCACCACAATGGACGGGCTAACCTGTACGCGAATCGCCTTTTTCGGAATGTTTCCCGCACGCAGATCCTCCACATTGCCATTCAAGCGCGCATTAAGAGCTGCTGAAATCAATAGGAACTGATTGCCTTGGCAATCACGACCTTTGTCGTCCAGTTGGCCGTTGGCCAGCCTCTCATCTTCCGAGCCAATGCCGTTATCGCAACCCAAGCGAAACCTAGTGGCCGCACCGGAGAATGACTTACCATTGCCCAAGAAGCCTGAAGGATTTGTGCCTGCTGTGATGCGATCAGGCTGAAGCAGCGCCCCATTCGAAGCCAAGCATCGACCCGTCGTGACTGGCCCATCATCTCTGCCAGAATTGCACAAGCCAGCCGCGCCAATTCTGGCGGATCGCCGTTCGGTCGGATCCAGGCGGAAGTTGGCATTCACATCCAGCACCGGGAGCACTCGCAAACCGATATTGCTGCCGCCCAGATCAGCACCGCCCCGGAAGAAGACTTCCATGGCAGGGCCGCCGCGTTGCGCATTAGTGGCATCGGCCAAGGTGCGAGCAATCAGCTGGGTTTGCAGCGGCAGACCATTGATGCCGCAAATGGCTTGGGTACCGGTGCAGTCTGCCGATGAGCTGGTGAGACTGTTATTGGAATGCAACACATAACGATAAAGCTGCCCGGCAACCCAAGGCTGATCCGGCACGAAGCGCAAATCTCGCGGCCGTAACTGCAATTGGCCAAGGACAACACCCAGGCAATTGCCCGAGGCATCAATACGCTCCACACGCATGCTGCCAGCGCCATTGCAGGCCGTGGCCAACCTCACGCTGGCGGCATTCAGAGATTGCGAGAACGCCGCCTCGATGGCGCGATTCGGCTCAATCAGCGGCAAGGGCAACAGATCATCGCCGGCCTGACCACCGGCACAGCGCCCCTGAATACTGTTAGCAACATTGCGCGTGCCAGCCTCGATGGGGCACGGAAAGCCCGGATAGTTCGCCAGCACCACCGGTGGCCGCGTCTTCGTGTTGGCCAGGGCGGGAATGCTGAAGTCGAAGTTCTGCAACAGCCCCAAGGCATTACCGGTCATGTCGGTCAGGCTGGGCGCCAGGCTCAGGCGGTAATTCGCCCCATGCTGCCACGGCGTAACCGGGGTGACGACCAGCGACACGCCATCCAGACGCGAAGTAAACGGCTCCGGGGTATTGCCCTTCAGTAGCGTGATGGCACCCGGCTGGAAGGACTTTATGTCCATCGCCTCTGTGAAATTGACGTTCATGGGATCGCCCGGCCGAATGAATTCGCCGCCCGCCAGGCCATTCACCGTGACGCCGGGCACCCACGACTGCACCGTTGGCAAGACAGTATCGACCGGGGCCGTGCCGGGCGCTTTCGTCAAATCAGTACTCATCTTCAGCGCCAGCACGCCCACTGCGTTATCGACGCCCAAAACTTTCAGCTCGATAGTGCCAACGGCTTCAATATTGAGAGTTTGAACATCACCACTGATCGTGATCGTGGCAATACCAGCGACCTGCACATGCGTGATGTCTTGCGTGAAAGCGCCGTTGGAGGTGCCATTGGCCGCCGACACATTGATGTCCAGCTCCAGCATCACTAGGGCCGGTGCCACCAGCGAATTGCTGTAGCGATTCGGCAGCAGCAGGCCGTTCGCATCCGAAATCAGCGTGATGGTGAGGTCGCCCGTGTCCAGCCCTGCCGGCACTTTGCCATCCAGTTTGACGCTCAGATTGCCAGCCTTGAGGATATTGCCGCGCGGCACACGCAGCGGCGTCACCGCCGGATTGAACTGGGCAAAATTGGCCGGCAGCGCTAGGTCGGCAAACAGGCTGCCCTTGGCTTGCGGCTTAGGTGCGCGCTCGCCCTGACCCAACAATGGCGATGCCACCGGCACCTGGTTCACATTGCTGCCGAGCAGGCTCGAAGTGCCGGCATCAGGCACTTGAACGGCGATGCGCGACGACTTGCCGGTGGTAATCCCCGAATCCTGCGGCGTAAACACAAGAGCGCCATAGGCGCCCGGCACCAGCGGCCGACCCAGCGTACTTTTCAAGCCTGTGCCCAACGACAAGGTGTAGCTCTTGCTCGGATCCAGATCCTGCTCAGGGTCAATGCTCAGGTGGCTACCTTGCGCGATAACGCGCGCTGGCACCAGCGTATCGCCCTGCATCAAGCGGATGGTATCGCCCACGGCAGCGCCGTAATGCACGGTGCGGCTGTCGATCGGCTGCGTCATTAGCAGTCGGATGGTCGAGAAATCAATCAGGCCAAAGGGCTGTGAACCAATCAGGAAACCCGTGGGCACGGGCGTGATTTGTGCCACCTGAAAGACCGGCGTCAATGCCTGAAGATCATTGGGCCCCTCAAAGGCCGCACGCGTGATAAATGACAGCGGCGGATGGCCTACCGGCTGCAGCGAGACATTGCTGACAGCGCCAGGGTTATCGCGCAAGGCCAGCGGAATTTGCGGCGCAATCACTTGATATTCAGTTTTGTCACTCAAGGGTAAAGTCGGCTGAATCACCACACCCAGACCGCCATCGACCAGCTTGATATCGAAATCGACGCCCGTCGTAGCCGTTTTCGCCTTCACCGTAAACAGGGATTTGAGCGTGGTGCCTGCCGGCAGGGTTGCGACCGGGTGCGAGAAGCGCAGCACGATCGGAGCCGTCGGCACCACATCGGTCTGCCCGAGCGCCGGATAGGCAAATACTAGGCTGCGCTGTTGATCGGAAATACTCGCATTCGGCCCTGGAAAATCAGGCAGTACAGGGCGCTGCTGGCTACCGCTACCACTGCAACCCGCAACAAGAGCCGCGACCGCCAATAATGTCATGATGCGCATGGTGTAAATCCTGTTAGAAGGTCAGGTGCACAGCGGCATTGACGACATGCACACCGCCCCCGGCCGTAACACCTTCGCAACGCATCGGTTTGTTATCCGGCGCTGGCGTGGTTCGGCCATTGCAGTCACCGTCAGTGGCATTGCGCGTCGTGGTCAAGAGAAAGTCACGATCCTGCAACAAGTGATACTGGTAGGCAAAATCCATGCGAACCGGCTGCGACAGGAACAGGGCTTTTTCAATCAAATACGAGAAGCCCAAGCCCATCACAATCTTGTCGTTATCCACATAGTTCACATCCAGCGACTCGGTGCTTTCCAGTGGCGATTGCTCATAGCTGACGCCGCCGAGCACGCTGAAGACATTGTTGAGGCGATATTCGAAGCCGGCACGCGGGATCACGACATCCTTGAATTTGAGCAAGGCCTGATCCTTCACGGTATCGTCCTTGAACTTATCATTCAGCCCTGACCACAGTTGATAATCTGCCGATGCCCCGAGGCGCAGCTTGTACAGATTGTATTGAATGCCCACCGAAAAGGTTTCCGGCTGATAGGAATCAATCGTGCTGATGAGCAGTGGCAGGTTCGAGATCAGGTTGGGCACCAGCGCATTGGCATCCACATTGGCACTGTAGTCAGACTCGTAACGCCAGGTCGCTGCTGTCTCCAGACCTTTTGCCCAGCAATACTTGTCATTCGGGCAGAGCAGATCACCCCAGTTCAGATTACCGCTGAGGACTGGCTGGATAGACGGCTTGGCGGAAACCTGGAGACCCTCAAAGCTGGTCTGGCCATTCACTTGTGCGTCTGCCGTGAGTTTGGCATCGGCAGCCAGGGTAATTCGGGTAGACGCACCGACATCAAAGCCCGGCACAATATTCAAGCCCGCGCCTAGACTCAGAAAGAGAGACTGCTGCCCGTACTTGAGCGATTGCGCAGTTTGACTGGCGGCCGAATTGAACGACAACAGGCTGAGCCCGGTACGCTCGGCACCCAGCATGAAGCCCAGCACAATGGCGCGGTCATCCTTGAGCATTTTGCTCAGATCGGTCTTGAAGCCCAGCAAGACGTTGTAATTGGAGTTCCCCTCCACCACATCATCCACCACAATTTCATCCGGTGTTTTCCAGCCTTTGGCGGTCAGCTCCTGCTCGGTAAACAGAAAGGCTGCCGATAGCGCGCCTTTCCGGTCTCGCGCCAGATAAGCCGGGTTGTAATACACCGCCGATGGCTGATTGCTGAACATGGATAAAGCTTGTGCCGTTGCAACATCGTTGGGCATGAGCCCGAAGTTGGAGCCGACATTGCCCAAGCTGGCGCAAGCCGCTGATGACGCCAGCGCCACCGCTAGTGACAGGCCAACGCGCATGTTTGGTAGACGCATAGCTTTACCCTCATTCTTGTTATGCCGTCGAATCGTGTTCGACGTGTATTTTTATGTTGTTGCGAAGTTACCCGACCTTTCGGTCACAAGGCCAGCCAACGGTTGTACCGTTTTTGTAAGTACCATGAAAAAAGCCTCCCGAAGGAGGCTTTTTTCACTGAACTGACGACTAGCGGAAAACCGCGACGCTGGCGATTTGCACCAGCTCGATGGCCGGCTCCGGATACACGCCCAGCAGGAACATCAATGCCGCCATGGCAATCACCATGATGCCGCCAAGACGAACGCCCCAGAAGGTATCCGCCTCCATGCGACGCATGCCCGGCGTCGGCATGAACAACGCCACCACCACACGCAGATAGTAGAACAGGCCGATGGCACTACCCACCACCAAGGCACCCAGCAGCCACCACAAGTGAGCATCCACACCAATGGCGGCAATGTAGAATTTGCCGATGAAACCTGCCGTGAACGGAATCCCAGCCAGCGACAGCATCATCACCGTCAGCACCGCCGTCAGGTACGGGCGACGCCAGAACAGGCCACGGTAGTCAAAAATCGCATCTGCGTCCTTGCCGGCGTAAGGGCTGGAAGTCAGCGCCACCACACCAAAGGCACCGATGGTGGTGACCACATAAGTCAGCAGGTACATGTTGATAGCCTCCAGCGACAAGGCGCCGCCGGCGATAATGGCAATCAGAATGTAGCCAAAATGGGCGATCGAGGAGTAGCCGAGCAGACGCTTGAGATTGCTCTGGTTCAGTGCCAGCAGGTTGCCCACAGCGATGGACAGGAACGCCAGGCCAGACAGCAGGCTTACCCAGACACCGGTGTGCGCGATAGGCACTTCCACGAACAAGCGCAGCAGCACGGCAAACACGGCAACCTTGCTGACGGTGGCCAGATAGGCACCGACGGGCGCCGGAGCACCTTCATAAACATCCGGCGTCCACAGATGGAACGGTGCCAGCGACAGCTTGAACGCCAGCGCCATCAGAATCATGCCGAAGCCAGCCAGCGCAAACGGGCTGATGATGCCGGCCGTGGCGAGCTGCGCACCGAGTGCACCAAAGCTCAGCGCACCGGATTCGGCATAGAGCAGCGCCATCCCGAACA
>CALEYY010000185.1 GCA_937928295.1 uncultured Moraxellaceae bacterium | reverse complement strand
GGGTATCGACGCATTCGCATCGCCCATCGCCGCTGCGGCGATCATGCCGCCTTTGAGAATCAGTGACGGTTTTACGCCGAAAAACGCCGGCTTCCACAACACCAGATCCGCCAGCTTGCCGAGGAATACCACGGTCACCACGGCCTCAGCCCCCGGTGACCGACATGTGGCGTGGCTGGGCCGGGCCTGCGCCCGCCTCAATGCGGAAATGGTGCTTCTCAGGCTTGATCCGCATCGCCTCGTCCAGCGCGGCGGCGATCTGCGCATCGGGTTCGTCCGAGCGCAAGGCCCCGCGCAAGTCGACCATCTCCGACCCACCAAGGCAGGCATAGAGCTGGCCGGTCGCGGTCACGCGGATGCGGTTGCAACCGGCGCAGAAGTTGTTGGTCAGCGGCGTGATGAAACCCAGCCGCCCGCCGGTTTCGCGCACGGTGACATAGCGCGACGGCCCGCCGGTGCGGAAATCGCTCTCATCCAGCATCCAGCGCGCCTCCTGGCCGCGCACCGACGGCAGTGCGCCCAGACAGCCCGTGCGGGCACCCACGCCGATCTCCCAGCCTTTGCCCAGCCCCTGACCGCCGCGCACATCATTGTGGTACTGCGCATGACACAGCGTCTGGCCCCAACGCGCGCTCATGCCGGCACCGCCCTCGACCACGGCGACGGTATGCGAATCGGCATCGCGCCGATCGCCCAGCACATGATCAGCACCCACGCGCAACGACCACGACAGCGGCTGCTGCAGCACGCTCGCCGGGGCCAGCGAATCTATGGCGACGACGGTAGCGTCCTGCACACCGACCTTGCCGTCTTTGTTGATGCGCAGCGTGCCGGTAAGGAAATCGATGCGCGCGCCCTCGCGATAGCCCGCCTGCGGGTCGAGCCAGTCATGGTAAGCGCCGCGATAGCTCAGCAGCGCCATGCTCTCGTCATCGTGGCCTGCGCCTATGCCCCAGCGCGCCGTGCCGTGGCCTTGTGACGGGTCGGCAGCGGGTTGTGCGGGAGCCACGCGCTGGTCAGGAATATCCACCTGGCTGCGCAGCGTGAGCAGGTTGCGCAGGCGCGGCGGTGCGATGTCTTTCGGCACCTGTCGCGCCAGGTAGCGTGCATAAAGCTCGTCGTAGGCGGTCTCGAAAGCCTGCGCCTGCTGCTCGGGGGCCAGCTCAAGGCTGGCCGGCAGCGGGGCATCCAGATCAATCAGCGACTTCACGGCCTGATTCACCGCACGCGGATTGCGCTCGATAGCAGCATTGCGACGCGTGCCGCTGGCCGGCCGCCAGGTCATCCGTCGCAACATGTGCGGCTCGGCCAGCACGGCGCGCAAGGTATCCGTAGGGATGGCCTGCGCCGGAAATTGGGCTTGCAGGCGCAGGCCGGGACGGGCCATTTCCAGCAGGCCGAGCAGGGCGTAGGAACAGTTTTTCGACAGAAAGTAATACGGTGCCGTGGTGTCGCGCCAATCCCAGTAAGTCAGCAGCAGGCGATGCACTTCGGCGGGCGTGAGATCCAGTTCGTATTCCCAGAGGTCGCGGCTTTCCCAGTCGTTGTATTCCTTCACCTTCTCGTAATACGGCAGCAGCGAGAATTTGCCGGGATAGCCTCCGGTCAGGCCCTTGATGGCGAACTCAAGGCCGTTCGAGGTGTTGGTTTGTGCCGCGTAATTCACGGCATAGGCCAGCAGCCGGGTGTCATCCGTCTGTGTTTTGGCATCAATACGCAGCAGCGTGTGGCCAAACATGGACGACGGATTGTTGAGATAGTCGCTGGCGAAAACCAGCGTGGCCTGTTGCGCATCAATGGCGTCGAGCCAGCGTTTCAGGGCCGGGCAGACCGGCGTTGGCCACTGTGCCGCCCAGTCCGGGCGCTGTTCAGCGAGCCAGGCGCGGCGTGCCGGATAGCGACAAGCCGGGCTGTTGTCGTCTGTGGCGGCGATAGCGAAGGCGGCCTGATTGTCCAGCAATTCGGCTTGGGCGAGTTGTGGGTTGGGATTTTGCAGTAGGCGCAGCCAGTAGGGGTCTTGAGCGAGCCGGGCTGTATCGGGCTTTATTGCAAGAGCTGTATCAGAAGCTATTTCAAGCGCGGCAAACGCCGGCACGCAAACAGCACTCAGGCAAACCGCAGACAGGAAAAAGCCCTGCCGAAGCAGGGCTTTCAGGTGCGACATAGGCGATCAGGCCTTTACGACATAAGCCGACAGCGTGGCATCTTGCGACAGCACTTGATTCAGCGAGGTCAGTACCTGGCCGGCTGTTTCATTTTGCGGAGCAAAGATGGTGCCGAAGTTGGCGCGAGTGGCCTGGAAGAAAGCGGCCTTGTCTTGCGCCTGCACGCCCATCAGGTCAGCCATCACATTCAGGGTTTCGCCCTGGCCAACCGACATGTCACGCGCCAGCTTTTCGATGTTGGAGCCGGTGAACATGGTCAGACGAACCGAAGAGGACACTGTACCGTTGTGGCTGCAACCCAGGGTGCCGGTGGAAATACCGAAAGTTTGGTTGCCGAAAATACCGTTGGTGGTTGCCGCCAGCACTTTAGGCAGCAAGCCGGATTGACCCGCCCACAGCGCCGAACCCAAGCCGCAACCTGCGTCAGGATCTGCGTATGACATGCTGCTGGCGCCAGCGAGCAAAGCAACTGCAAGGAACTTCTTCATGGTGAACTCTCTCAAGCTTTGTGGAGTTTCGAGTGTAGCCATTTTCGCTGACGGCGGTAGCCGCCATTTGTCGAAAATTGCCGATAAAAACAGCCCTTGAATTTCGCTGTCACGGCCGCATCTAGAGAGCATGGCTTTGCGCAGGCAAGGCAGCTTTCACTCAGGAGTTTTTCATGACCACACAAGACCAGACTACCGGCTCACAAGCAGGCGCCCACAAGGAAACACGCGGCTTCCAAGCCGAGGTGTCGAAGCTGCTGCATCTGATGATTCATTCGCTGTACTCGAACCCGGAAATTTTCCTGCGCGAGCTGGTGTCGAACGCGTCTGATGCCGCCGACAAGCTGCGCTTCGAGGCGCTGAGCAACGGCAGCCTGCTGGCGGAAGACCCGGAGCTGGGCATCTGGCTGGAGGTCGATGAGGCGGCGGGCACGATCACGCTGCGCGACAACGGCATCGGCATGAATCGCGACGAAGTGCTGCAGAATCTGGGCACCATCGCCCGTTCCGGCACCGCCGAGTTCGTGAAAAACCTCAGTGGCGACGAGAAGAAAGACAGCCAGATGATCGGCCAGTTCGGCGTCGGCTTCTATTCCTCGTTCGTGGTGGCCGATCGTGTGGTGGTGCATACCCGTCGTGCCGGTTTGCCGGCCAGCGAAGGCGTGCGCTGGGAGTCGGAAGGCACCGGCGAGTTCAGCATCGAAACCGTTGATGTGGCCCAGCGCGGCACCAGCATCACGCTGCACCTGCGCGAGGCATCGAAAGAGTTTGCCGATGGCTGGCGTCTGCGCAGCATCATCAACAAATATGCCGAGCACATTGCGCTGCCGGTGTATCTGCGCAAGCCGGCAGAAAGTGAAGAGGGCGAGGCTTCGCTTGGCGAATTCGAGCGCGTGAATCAGGCGCAGGCGCTGTGGACACGCCCGCGCAGCGAGCTGAAAGACGACGAATACCAGACCTTCTACAAGCACATCGCCCACGATTTCGAGGATGCCCTGAGCTGGAGCCACAACAAGGTTGAGGGCAAGCTCGAATACACCTCGCTGCTCTATGTGCCCGGCCGTGCGCCGTTCGATCTTTATCAGCGCGATGGCGCTCGCGGCCTCAAGCTCTATGTGCAGCGCGTGTTCATCCGCGACGATGCCGAGCAGTTCATGCCGCTCTACCTGCGTTTCATCAAGGGCGTGGTCGACTCCAATGACCTGCCGCTGAATGTCTCGCGCGAGCTGCTGCAATCGTCCGACATCATCGACAGCATGAAGTCGGCGCTGACCAAGCGCTCGTTGGACATGCTCGCCAAGCTTGCTGATGACCCGGAAAAGTACGCCAAGTTCTACGCCATCTTCGGCCAAGTGCTGAAAGAAGGTCTGGCCGAAGATCACGCCAACAAAGACAAGATCGCCAAGCTGTTGCGCTTTGCCTCCAGCACCACCGGCGAAGGCACACCCAGCGTAGCGCTCACGGAGTATCTCGGCCGCCTGAAAGAAGGTCAGGACACGATCTACTACATCACCGCCGACAACTACACCACGGCCAGCCAGAGCCCGCATCTGGAGCTGTTCCGCAAGAAGGGCGTGGAAGTGCTGCTGCTGATCGATCGCATCGACGAGTGGATGATGAGCTACCTCACCGAGTTCGAGGGCAAGAAGTTCCAGCACATCGGCAAGGGCCAGGTTGACCTGAGCAAGGTCGCTGGCGACAACGCTGAGCCGGAAGTCAGCGCCGAGCAGACGCAACAGGCCGAGGCGGTGGTCGAGCGCCTGCAGAAAGCCCTGAAGGATCGCGTTAAGGAAGTGCGCACCACCAACCGTCTCAGCGAATCGCCGACCTGCCTGGTGCTGGATGCCTTCGATCCTGGCTTCCAGATGCGCCAGCTCATGGAGGCCGCCGGCCAGAAGCTGCCGGAAGTGAAGCCGATTCTGGAGATTAATCCGACGCATCGCTTGGTCGAGCGCTTGGCAGAAGAGAAGGATGAGGCGCGTTTCAGCGACCTGGCGCTGGTCTTGCTGGATCAGGCCGCGCTGGCAGAAGGTGCGCAGCTGGAAGACCCAGCAGCGTATGTGCGTCGCGTGCAGCGCTTGTTGCAGGGCGTGTAACTGAAAAACTGTCGGGTCTATTGCCAAATCGTCCGACAGAATTCCTTGGCGGGGCAGGGCCGGTCGGTATAATCCGGCCATCTTGCCCCGATTCACCGGGGCCTTCTGTCAGGATGTCTCGATGACTCAAATCCATGTGGCAGTGCTTGGTGGCGGCAGCTTCGGCACCGTCATCGCCAATCTTGCGGCCAGCAACGGCAACCCCACCACACTCTGGTTGCGCGACCCGCAGCAGCTCGCCGACATGCGCGAGACTCAGGAAAACACGCGCTACCTGCCCGGTTTCCAACTCTGCCCCGATCTTCAATTCAGCGATGACCTGCTGGCAACAGTGGCTCAGGCCGATCTAATTTTTGTGTCCATCCCCAGCAAGGCGTTTCGTTCGGTATTGCAGGCGGCCAAGTCGGCTCTGCGCCCGGAACAGATGCTGGTGAGCACCACCAAGGGCATCGAGAAGGGCAGCTTTTCGCTCATGAGCGAAATTCTGCGTCAGGAAACCGGTTTGGCGCGCATTGGCGTGATCAGCGGGCCGAACCTGGCCAAGGAAATCATGTCCAAGCAGATCGCCGGCACGGTGGTCGCCAGTCTCGATGAGGACCTGCGCGATACCGTGCATGGCGTGCTGTCTTGCCCGTACTTCCGTGTCTTCTCCAATACCGATGTGTATGGCGTGGAATTGAGCGGCGCGCTGAAGAACATCTATGCCGTGGCTTCGGGCATTGCCGCCGCGCACAAGCTCGGCGAAAACAGCCGCGCCATGCTGCTGACGCGCTCGCTGGCGGAAATGAGCCGTTTTGCCGTGCATTTGGGCGCTAATCCGCTGACTTTTCTGGGGCTGGCCGGCGTTGGCGATCTGATCGCCACCTGTTCGTCGTCGCTGAGCCGCAATTATCAGGTCGGTTTTGCCATTGGCCAGGGCCAGACCTTGCAGGAAATCGTCGAGGAACTGGAGCAGACCGCCGAAGGCATTAATACTATCGAGATGGTCAAGCACCATGCCGACAAGCTCGGTATACGCATGCCGCTGGTCAGTGGTCTCTACGAAATCATCTTCAATGGCCGCAGCCTTTACGATGTGGTGTTAGCCATGATGCTGGCTAGCCAGAGCAGTGATGT
>CALEYY010000184.1 GCA_937928295.1 uncultured Moraxellaceae bacterium | reverse complement strand
CAATGACGTTCGTGACCGCGACCTTGGCAGCGAAATTCATCCTCAAGGAGCAGGTGGACGCTGTTCGCTGGAGTGGTGTGGCCTTGATTGTCGCCGGCGCAGCGCTCGCCGCAAGACCGAGCGTGCTGGTCAGCGGCTGCCACAGGGTCTGCACGACCTGCGTGAGCAAGAGGCCGCTGACCAGTGCGAAAACAGTACTGAAGGCAACGCTGAGGGCCAGACCGGCATAGGCAAGGAATCGCCAGCCACGAGCGGCATCGGCTTCGCGCGTGAGAAGCTGCATGCCGGCGATGCCGGGCTGTTTGGCGCGCACCGCCATTGCCTGCTCGGCCAGCAACAGCGGCAAGCCAATAAGCAGCGCGCCGAGCAGGCCCAGCGGCCAGGAAAACCCCGTGGCAGGAACAAATATCACACTCAGCGCCAGCATCAGGGCCAGTAGCTGGCCACCACGCTGCCAGGCCGGGGAGTCACTTTGGGCACGCATCTCGATTCATCCGGAAGTTTTGAAAACGGTGGCTATTGTCGGCACTGAAAGGCGCGTATACAAGCTCGCCAATCCGCCTATAATCCTGCGCCATGAGTCAGTCCAAAGGGTCCTCTGCGACCATCGCCCAAAATCGCCGCGCCCGTCACGAGTATTTCATTGAAGAAAAATTCGAGGCTGGCCTTTGCCTACTCGGCTGGGAAGTGAAGTCGCTTCGCGCCGGCAAGTGCAACCTCACCGATGCCTACATTCTGCTGAAGAACAACGAAGCCTGGGTCATCGGCATTCACATCACGCCGCTGCTGGCGACATCCACGCATGTGGTGGCCGACCCGACGCGCACGCGCAAGCTGCTGCTGAGTCGTCGCGAAATCAACAACCTGATTGGCGACATCCAGCAGAAGGGCCACACCTGCGTGCCGCTGGCGATGTACTGGAGCGGCGGTCGCGCCAAGCTCGAAATCGCCGTGGTGAAGGGCAAGCAGCTGCATGACAAGCGCGATGCCGAGAAGAATCGTGACTGGGCCCGCGAGAAGGGCCGCATCATGAGAGACCGCGGTTAATCCTCACTCAAGGCGCCCCCATGGAAGCTTTTTTTGTTTCGTCCGGCATTGTTGCGCTCGCTGAAATCGGCGACAAGACACAACTGCTGGCCTTCATTCTCGCCGCGCGCTTTCGCAAGCCTGCCCCGATCATCCTCGGCATTTTGGTCGCGACGCTGCTCAATCACGGCCTGGCCGGCGCTCTCGGCGCATGGATCACCACGCAACTCTCACCAGAGTCACTACGCTACGGGCTGGGCATTTCCTTCCTGGCCATGGCCGCCTGGATCATGGTGCCGGACAAGATTGACGATGCAGAGGCGCGACTGAGCCGCTTCGGCATTTTCGCCACCACACTGACTACTTTTTTTCTGGCCGAAATCGGCGACAAGACGCAGATCGCCACCATCATGCTGGCCGCGCAGTATCCGTCATTGCTGGCCGTGGTACTGGGCACGACCGCAGGCATGATGCTGGCCAATGTGCCGGCAGTGCTGCTTGGTGACCGCATCGCCAACGCCCTGCCGACACGCTGGATTCATGGCGTGGCCGCAGGCATTTTCGCGGTGCTGGGGGTGGCGACGCTGCTCGGTGCAGGTCGCCAGCTCGGGCTTTAAACCGTCTTCAGGAAAATCGAGATCAGCTTGCGCGTGAACGGCGTGTAGGGCGGGAAGAACATCTTCGCCAACATGATGCGGGTACGGACCACGGCGCGCTCGTGCGAGAAGGTCTTGAAGCCGTGATGGCCGTGAGCGCTGCCGATTCCGGAGTTGTTGACGCCACCGAACGGCAGGTTGCCGTGCAGGAACTGCACCACGCAATGGTTGATGCAGGCACCGCCGGAGCTGGTCTGCTGCATGACACGCGTGATGTTGGCCTCGGTGCGGCTCCAGATGTAGAGCGCCAGCGGCTTGGGGTCGGCGTTGATGCGCGCGATCACCGAATCCAGATTACTAAACGAAATCACCGGCAGCAGCGGCCCGAAAATTTCTTCGCGCATGATCAGGGCATCGGCCGGGATGTCGCCGAGCAAGGTCGGGGCGATGTAGCTGTCACCCATGTCGGTCTGGCCGCCAGCCAGCACTTTCGCGCCACGGGCCACGGCATCTTCCAGCAAGGCTCCGATACGACCGGTGTGACGCGAGTTGACGACACGGGCCAGCGAATCACTGGCTTGCGGGTTGGCTCCGTAGACATCCTTGAGCACACGCGCACAGGCGTCGACAAAGGCGCCACGCACCTTTTCGTGCACATAAATATGATCGGGGGCGATGCAGGTCTGACCATTGTTGGTGAACTTGGCCCAGAGGATATTTTTCGCCGCCAGCTCGATGTCCGCCGTTTCATCAACGATGGTCGGTGACTTGCCGCCCAACTCCAGCGTGACACTAGTCAGGTGCTTGGCCGCTGCCGCCATGACGACCTTGCCGATGGCCGGCGAGCCGGTGAAGAAGATGTGATCGAAGGGCAGCTCAAGCAGTGCCTGCGCGACCGGCGCCTCGCCCTCGATGACGGTGACTTCGCTGGGGTCGAACACTTCACGCACGATCTTGCTGATGATGGCCGCTGCATGCGGCGTCATCTCGGAAGGCTTGATGATAGCGGTGTTGCCGGCGGCAATGGCCGAAACCAGCGGCCCCAGGCTGAGGTTCACCGGATAGTTCCACGGCGACACGATCAGGCAGCGACCCTTGGGCTCGTACTGCATATAGCCCTTGGTGCCCAGCATCATGCGCGACGGCCAGACGCCCTGCGGCTTCATCCACGCCTTCAGGTTGCGCATAGCATCGTTGGCTTCAGCGACCACCGGCAGGACTTCCGTGAGATCGACCTCGGCGGCCGGTTTGCGGAAGTCGGCCCAGCCCGCCTGCACGATTTCGTCCTGATACTTGAGCATGGCATCGCGCAGTTTCAGGATTTTCGCCTTGCGCTCGGCCAGTGTCGATTGGCGAAGACGCAGGGCGGTGTCGCGCTGGGCATCAAAGGCTTGCTGGATGGTGGTCATGTCAGGCTCTCAAGTTATTGCTGCAAATGCAGCTCGGAAATTTTCTGCGTGCTGATGTCAGCAGCGCTGAACGGGAATTTCTGCCACTTCTTCTGGCTGTAAGCCTTGGTGAAGTCATCGTAATGCGGATTAGCTGGATCCGTGGATTGCGAATAGGTGATGAAGCCTTCTGCCTGCGGCTGGCCGCTGGCATCCCAGGTCACGGTCTGAATATAACTGTTGCCATAGACAATGCCGTAGCCGTCCTTGGTGAGATTTTCGCCCTGCGTGGACACCACGGTGAAAGCACCAACACTGCCCTCGCCACCGAAGATCGGAATACGCGAATTCTTCTGCACGCCGGAGTACTGGATCTGGCCCAGCGGGCGGTCAAACGGAATGCCGCTCGCTTTCACGGCCGCAATGCCATCGGCAAAGGCTTGCTGCACTTGCAGGTTGTTGGTGTTGAGGGTGTTCGGCGTATTGACCGGATCACTGGCCGAGAAGGCATTCCGCCAGATGCTGGTCAGCGGCGTGGCCGGCAAGCCCACCGGCAGGCCGCCTAGATTGCCGACGGCACGCCGGAAGAACTCGCGCCAGACATGGCTGCCGACCGAGGCCAGATTGTCTTTGCCATCCCACTTCGTCAGCACGGCACAAGCGGCGGCTTGATCGGTGGCGGCCACCGGGCCGGCACTGCCGATCAGCAGCGGCTGCGTGCACAGGCTGTCGAGCACCTGCTTGCGGGCAATCTCCACCGAGTAGATTTGGCTCGACAGCACGATGTCTTGCAGCGCCGGGATCGTGAAGGTCTTGCCAGCGCGGCCATCCGTACCGGCCAGACGGCGCTCGGCCTGCAGGATGCACAAGCGCGTACGCAGCGATCGCTCCGTGCCCTCATCGCCGATGATGCGATTAAAGCCGGTGATCGGCGCCTTCGGATTGGTGAGCCAGTAGCTGTCGTTGCAGTTGTGCACATAGTCGTCGCGCACCAGCGTGGGCAGATTCTTGCCACCAAAGATGCCCGGTGCCGGCGCATCGGGATCGGTGCCCCATTCGCAGGCTGCGCGCGAGCCGTCGAGCAACGGCAGGCCGGGCGCAACCTGGCCGATCACCGGCACCAGCGGCGATGTACTGCAGCTGGTGACCTGAGCATCGGTGACATTCGGCACCACGGTGACATCGCCATAATAGACACGACCGTTGGGCCCGCTGGCCACGGTGTTGACCCAGGGCACGCCCAGAATCGACTTGTGCAGGCTGATGAAGTCGTCGAGGTTTTTCGCGGTATTCCAGCGGCCGAACTGATTGATCAGGCGGTCGTTCTCGTAATTAGCATCGCGCAGGGTATACGCCAGGCCGTTGGCCCACGGCAGGATGGGCACGCCGGAGGCCGACAGCGTGATCATCGGGCCGAAATGGCTCTTGTAGAGCGTACGCGTCATTTCCTGGAGGCTGCCGTCCGCCTGCTTGACCTGCACCTTCAGCGGCACCGCCGTCATGTCACGCAAGCCGCCTTCGTAGAGATATTGTGTCGGATTCGCCGGATTCACTTTCAGCTCATACAGCGTGAAGCGGTATGCCGTGGACACCGTATGGCTCCAGGCCACTTTGTCATTGAAGCCGATGAGCACCGCCGGCACGCCGTACAGCGACGACCCCATGATGTCGAGCTTGCCGGGGATGGTGTTGTGCGAAATATAGAGCCGCTCGGTGCCGCGCCACGGAAAGTGCGGATTGCCGTAAACAATGGGCTGGCCGCTGGCGCTGCCGTTCTTGCCGATGGCGTACATATTGCTGCCGAAATGATCCTTCTGCTGCAAGTCGGCAAATGGGCCCGGAGCTCCTGCCAGCGCCAGTTTTCGGGCGCTCAGCGAAGCCGTCAGGCGTGCAGGTGACTTGGCCACACTGCTGCGCGCCGCAGTAGCCGGCGGGATGGCCGGCGGCTGGGCATTGGCGATCTCGCTCACGAAAACCGAGCTGCTGGCCAGAATGGAAAGCCGCACAAAACGCCGATACATGTCGGCATCGACAATCGGCTGCAGCCAGTCGCCCTTGGCACAAGCCGCATGACGACCGGGATGCTCGCCGGCCTTCAGCTCAGCGATGTAGCGATTGAAGCCGGCCACATAGCCCGTGACCAGCTCGCGGAACTGCGGCTCGGTCTTGTTGCGCGTGCGCTGCCAGGCGGCATCGTCGAGCATGAATTTCCAGAAAAAATCGCTAGAGACATTGTCGGCCACGGAGCCATTGGGCTCGATGCGATAGCTGCCATCGGCCCCGAAATAGCGGGCGCGCTCGCCACGACTGGTGATGAAGTCTTCCATCATGACGCAGAGATTGTCTTCCGCGAAAGCATAGGCCTGGCCATAGCCGAGGCTGCCGAAATCATTGGCGGTGATATGCGGGATGCCCATTTGCGTACGCACGATGCGGGCATCGTAGCTGCCGGTGCGCGGCGCACTTGAGCCGCCAGATGAGCTGTCGCTGCCGAAACCGCAGGCGGTGAGAGCCAGCACCAGGCTGAGAGCTGAAAACTTGAATGAACTCGTCGGACGCATCGGGGCATCTCTTATTGTTTTTGAGTGGACGAACAGTAAATGACCCAGCAGTCTGCGGCAAGGGCACACAGCCGCTAGTGACAATGGCCAGCGCTGAGCGCACACTACGACTGCTCTGGGGATGACATGGCTTCGACGCTGGTTATGAAGCCCGCAGGTGCATGCGGAGAGTGGAATGTCTCTCCTAAATCAACGCTCCAAAAAAATAGTCGCAAACGACGAAAACTACGCACTAGCCGCCTAATCCCGGCTTATGACCAAACTTGCATGCCGGTATGCGGGGGCGGTCAGCGCAAAAAATACCGGATCGCTTCGTAACCCGCCTCGTGTTACGGCGCTAAAACCCTAGAGGATCGCCTTCCATGCCCTGTCTCTCGGGCCGTGTCGGGTTAAATCAATAGAGAAGACTAAGCATGTAGATCCGAGGGTAGAGTGCTGGCGGACGCGGGTTCGATACCCGCCATCTCCACCAAACTGCAAGGCCTGAAACCCGCCCGGCGCTAAGCTTGGCGGGTTTTTTCTTGGCCGCTGGCCAGCAACCGGTTAGTCTCGACCGGTCGCAAAACTAACAAGAAACGACGAGCGAGGCTCAACGGCCCGCCACCGTCTGCACCCGAGGCACCTCATGAACACTGCACGACTGCTTGCACTCTCTCTCTGCTGCGCCCTCGCCGCCTGCGGCCAGTCCGCACACGAAGCAGGCGCCGATGCCGAAGGCCACACCGCTGCCACCACCGCCACGCGCGAGGCCAATGCCAAGGTTCTCAACGAGCTCGACTTCAACGACAAGCAGGACTTTGCCGATGCAGAGCGCGGCCTCATCGCCCGTGATCCGATGCTGAAAATTCTGCGCACCACAGACGATGGCAGTAGTACGGTCTGGGACATGCCGAGCTACGACTTCCTCAAAGGAGCCGCACCAGACAGTGTGAACCCCAGCCTTTGGCGACAAGCCCATGATGGAACTGGTCAGCCATCTCAACCACCTGCCCATGTTGCAGCGCTGGCTTACCGAGGTGCGCACACTCAACCCCATGGCCGGCGAAGGACACCGCCTGTTGCAACAACAAGGGCTGATGTTGGATAGCTTGCGCTCAGGCATGCAGAAGTTTGGCAATGACCTGGGCCGATCGAGCTTTACCGGGAACGTGGCCAATGCGGTCATGCGCGTGAGCGGTATGAACCTGATCAACGAGGGGCGCAAGGGAGCCTTTGGTGCCATGCTCATG
>CALEYY010000183.1 GCA_937928295.1 uncultured Moraxellaceae bacterium | reverse complement strand
CTACGATGTGCTGTTCTGCCGCAATGTGCTGATCTATTTCGACAAGGAGACGCAGCGTCGGGTGCTGGAACGCTTCATGCCGCTGATGACGCGCGATGGCCTCTTGTTCATTGGCCATTCGGAGTCGCTGCTGCATCTCACCGATCTGTTTCGCCTGCGCGGCAAAACGGTTTACGAGCTTCGTCAGTCCGGTCTCAAGCCATGACAAGGCTGCTGCAGCGTGCCGTGCGTGGGCAGCCGCTGCCAGGGGATGACTTCCTCGCGCAGAACCGTTTCCACGATCATCAGTTTGGTTGTGATGTGGTGAAAATCATGCCTGGCGAGTTTTTCGTTTCTTCGGGCCATATCGCCCTGGCAACGGTATTGGGCTCGTGTGTGTCGGCCTGCCTGTGGGATCCGGTCACTCGTGTTGGCGGCATGAATCATTTCATGCTCGCCGATGGTTGCGGCCGTGCCAACTCCATGCGTTACGGCAAGTTCGCCATGGACACGCTGTTGCAGCATCTGCTGGCCGCCGGTGCGCTGGCACACAGCATCGAGGCTAAGGTTTTTGGCGGCGCTCGCGTCATGCGCGGCCTCACACACAGCGAGGTCGGCAGCGACAACATGCGCTTCGCTCTGGACTATTTGCAGGAACAAGACATTCCGATTGCAGCGAGCGATCTGGGCGACATTTGCCCGCGCAAACTCTATTTTTCCCGGAAACCGGGCGTGTAAAGCTGCGACGACTCCGTTCCGATGAAAGTACGCGAGTGATTCGCGAGGAGCAGGAATACCGTCAACGCATCATTCATGAGGCCTGAAATGGCAATCCCTGAACGCGATGAACAGAAAAACCGGGCGCATCTGACCCGAGTCGTGGTGGTCGATGATTCGCCATCCATGCGCTTGTTGCTGGAAAAAATGATCAATGCCGAGAGCGACATGCGTGTCGTGGGGTCGGCACCTGACTCCCTGGCGGCGCGTGAACTGATCCGGCAATTGCAGCCTGATGTGGTCACATTAGATATTGATATGCCGGGCATGGACGGGCTTGATTTCCTCGAGCGTCTGATGCGCCTCAACCCCTTGCCGGTGCTGATGATTTCCAGTCGCACGGAGGAGGGCAGCGAATATACCTTGCGGGCCCTTGAGCTGGGTGCCGTGGATATCATCTGCAAGCAGAACCTGGGTGATAAAGGCGGGCTTTCGGCCATGGCCAAGGAGGTCACCGCCAAGGTTCGGCTGGCTGGCATCAATGCCGGGCAGTTCCAGCGGCATCCGCCTTTGCAAGTGGTTGATACCGGCAATACGCCCTATGCCAATCTTCAGTTTGATCGGCGCAAGATCATCTTTGTCGGCGCTTCTACCGGCGGAACAGAGGCCATCAAGCAGTTTGTTGAAGTCTTGCCGCCCAATTGTCCGCCGGTGCTGATTACGCAGCATATGCCCGAGGGCTTTACCACGCGCTTCGCCAAGCGCCTGGATGACTGCTGCGCGGTGCGTGTGAAGGAGGCCGGCCATCAGGATGCGTTGCAGACAGGCTGGGTCTATATCGCGCCGGGTCATTCACATCTGACGATTCATCGTCGAGGTGATGGTCGCTATGAAGCACGATTGTCGGATGCTCCCGAGGTCAACCGGCATCGGCCATCGGTGGATGTGCTGTTTCATTCCGCTGCTGACGAAGTGGGGGCAGATGCCTTGGCGGTGCTGCTGACCGGCATGGGCAAGGACGGTGCGGTGGGCATGCTGCGCATGCGTGAGCAGGGTGCCATGACCTGGTCACAAAGTCCGGAAAGCTGTGTGGTTTACGGCATGCCGAGAGCGGCCTTCGAGCTGGGTGCTTCGATGGCGGTGGGAACGCCTCGTGAGCTGGCCGAAAAAGTCTTGATGGGTGCCCGTCAGAAAGGCTGACTGAATTTTGACGAGCGCCAAATTCCTGTCGGGAAAACGCACGCCAATAATCCCCAAGATTCTGATATTTATAGAAAAAATACTTGGCACATGAGTTGCTTTACCCGTGATACAGACATCTTTGATATCACCAGGAAGCCGTACTCATGAACAAGAAAACGCTGATTTTTGCTTTGCTCGGGCTGCTGTTGCTGGCCGGCACAGTGGTTGGCACCTTGTTTCTCGCCAAGACTTACCTGTTTCCGCAAGCGGGCGCGCAGGCTGCAGCCCCCGTCGCAGAACATGGCGGTGAAGCGAGTGCTGAGCATGGTGCTGAAGCTGCACCTGCCGGTAAAGGCGAAGCCACCTATAAAACCATTGATCCCGCTTTTGTCGTAAACATCCAGGATGGCCAGCGCTTTCGTTTCCTGCAGGTGGAAGTGGATGTGATGACCCGCGACGCCACGGCTTTTGCTCGGCTCGACAAAGTCATGCCGCGCGTGAAGAGCGAGCTGACGATGCTCTTCGGCTCTTTGCAGCGTGAAAATGTGCAGACCATCGATGGCCAGAAAGCCCTGCAGGCGCAAGCTCTGGATGTGATCAACACGGTATTGAAAGAGGAAACCGGTCAGAGCGGCATCGCTGCCGTGTACTTCACCAAGTTTGTCGTGCAGTGAGCCGGAGACAGCCATGAACGACATCCTTGAACCGGCTGAAATCGATGCCCTGATGCATGAAATGCGTGGCAGCGATGCGCCAGCACCGCAGGCCGCCGATGGTCGTGATCGCTACGACTTTGCCACTCAAGACTACGCCGTGCAGCGCCTGATTCCGGCGCTGTCGCTGGTGCAGACACAATTCTCCGAAGCTCTGAAGCAACGCCTGCGGCAACTCTCGCCAGACATTCAGGGCGTGCGCGCCGAGCGCATCGCTGTGATGAAGTTTGGCGAGCTGCAACGCATGCTGACGCCGCCCTGCGACATCAGCGTGATCCTGGCCACGCCGCTGGGTGCACCGATTTATCTGGTGTTTGAAGCTGACTTGGTATTTGCCCTAGTCGATCAGTTTTTTGGCGGTCGTGGTGGTGCCGGTATCAAGCGCTTGCAGAGCGACTTTTCGCCATCCGAAGCGCGCTTCATGCAGCAGCTTGGTCGTGCCTTGCTGCCGGATCTGGGGCAAGCCTGGCATAGCGTGGTCGAGATCGTGCCCGAGCTGCTCGAACGCCACAGCGACTTGCGTTTCGTAGATCACCTCAAGCAGAGCGACAACCTGCTGGCGGCGCGCTTTGCCGTGACCATGCCAGGCCACGATTGCGGCGTGTGGATGCTGGTGCCGTGGGCGGCCATTGATCCGGTGCGTGAGCATCTCGGCGGGCAGATTCAGGGTCGTGCCAGCCGTCAGGAGCACGACGAGCAATGGCGTCAGCGCCTGCTGCAGGGTATCGAGGCCACCAGCCTGAATGTGGTGGCCCGACTCAACGAATCCGCCATGCCACTGTCGCGGGTTTCGCGCCTGGCGGTCGGTGATGTGCTGCCGATTGATTCGCCGCAGGGCGTGACGCTGCTGATTGAGGAGCTGGCCTTGATGACTGGCACTTTCGGCACGCATCAGGGTCAGCTCGCGGTCAAGGTCAACCACCAACTCAGCCCCATTCTGCGTCGTGCCTGACATGACGGACATCAACGAGGACATCTCCATGTTTGAAGAAACCCAGGCCGGTCTGGCACCGGATGCAGCAGGACTTAAAGAGTTGCAGGGCGGCACTCATGCAAACGAGAGAGCTGCCGAGCGCCCGATGGCCAATGTCAATCTCGACATGATCATGGATGTGAGCGTGACCGTGTCGATCGAGGTTGGCCGCGCGCGCATGAGCATCAACGACCTGCTCAAGCTTAGTCAGGGCGCGATCATCGAACTCGATCGCATGGCCGGCGAACCGCTGGATGTGTTGGTCAACGGCACGCTGGTGGCGCGCGGCGAGATCGTGGTGGTGAAAGAGAAGTTCGGCATCATGCTGACCGAGGTGGTCAGTCCGGAAGAACGCCTGCGGCGCCTGCGCTAAGGAGAGCGACATGAACAAGCGTCTGCTCGGTCTCAGCTTTCTTCTGGTCAATCCTTTTGTTGCCGGCCATGCACTGGCGGCACCGGCGACGGCACAGGTCACGCCGCTGTCGGTGGGTAGTGTGTTTTCGGTGATCTTCGGGCTGTTCGTGGTGCTGGCCTTGCTCTTCGCCACGGCCTGGCTGGTGCGTCGTCTGCAGCGCTTGCAGACCGCTGCGCCTGGCATCCTGCAGCCGATTGCACAGCAGCAGCTCGGGCTGAAAGAGCGCGTGATGCTGCTGCGCATCGATCAGGAAAACATCTTGATCGCCTGCACTGGCAATGGCATTCGCACGCTGCACACCTGGCAGGGGCCGTTGCCGCAAGGGCTGTCGGCCACTGCTGTGGCAGCTGATACAGCACCATTCGTGGAGCACCTGAAGCGTCTGCTGGCGGAGCGCCGGTCATGAGCCGGGGCTTGCTGGAAAGAGTACTTGCCGGCAGCGGCATGAAGTGCTGCATCAAAGGCTTGGGCGCGCTGACTGTGCTGCTGGCGCTGCCGGTCAGCGCCTGGGCCGAAAGCAAGGGCTTGCCGCTGATGTCGGTGGGCGCGGGGGCCAAGGGCGGACAGGAATACAGCGTGTCCATCCAGCTTCTGGCCATCATGACCGTGCTGACGCTGCTGCCGGCGATTCTGCTCGGCATGACGGCGTTCCCGCGCATCATCATCGTGCTGGCCCTGCTGCGTACTGCGCTCGGGACCGGCCAGACGCCGTCGAACCAGGTGCTGCTCAGTGCCGCCTTATTCCTGTCGCTGTTCATCATGTATCCGGTACTGGAAAAAGTGCATCAGGATGCCGTGGTGCCGTACATGGCTGACACCCTGGCCTTCGAGCCGGCGCTGGCGAAAGCCGCCGAGCCCATGCGCGGCTTCATGCTGGCGCAGACCCGTGAAGATGACATCGCGCTGTTCGCCGGCATCGCCAAGGTCGAGAGCTTTCAGAGCCCGGCCGATGTGCCGTTTCCGGTGCTCGCCGCCGCCTTTCTGACCAGCGAATTAAAGACCGCCTTCCAGATTGGCTTCCTGATTTTCATCCCCTTTGTAGTGATTGATCTGGTGGTGGCCAGCGTGCTCATGGCCATGGGCATGATGATGCTGTCGCCGATGATCGTGTCGCTGCCGTTCAAGATCATGCTCTTCGTGCTGGTCGATGGCTGGGCGCTGATCATGGGCTCCCTCGCTGCCAGCTTTCAGACCTGAGGTGCGCAATGACTCCCGATATGGTGATTGAAATTGGCCGTCAGGCACTCGTTGTAACTGCGCTGCTGGCCGCGCCCTTGCTGATCTCGGCGTTGGCCGTGGGCCTGCTGGTGGGCATGTTCCAGGCCGCCACGCAGATTCAGGACATGACGCTGAGCTTTATTCCCAAACTCATCGTGCTGGTGATTGCACTGGGCCTGACGGGGCACTGGATGTTGCGCCTGCTGATCGACTACACGCGCAATCTGTTTCAGATGATTCCGGGAATCTCGGCATGAGAAGCCGGCATGTCTGCATGAAGAGGATTGCCTGAGATGATCAGCGCCATGCTCATCAGCGACAGCCAGATCGCCACCTGGATCAGTGCCGGCTGGCTGCCCTTTGTGCGCATCAGTGCTGCCATGATGGCCGCGCCGTTGTTTAGCCATCGCGCCATTCCACGCCAGATTCGCCTCGGCGTTGCGCTCATGCTGGCGGTGTTGCTCATGCCTTGGCAACCCGCCATGCCTGATTTCAACCCGCTCGGCCTGCAAGGCGTTCTGCTCACCGCCAACGAACTTATCCTCGGCATTTGCTTAGGGTTCATGCTGCAGCTGGTGTTCGAGGCTGTGATGTTTGCCGGCCAGTTCGTAGCTACTGGCATGGGGCTGGGCTTTGCCAGTGTGATTGATCAGCAGCAGGGCATTTCCGTGGCCGTGATGGGCCAGTTTTTCATGCTCATTACCATGCTGCTGTTTTTGGCCATGAACGGCCATCTCGCCTTCATCAAATTGCTCGCCGACAGCTTTGTGGCCTGGCCGGTGGGGGCGTCCGTGGTTCAGCCCGAGACTTTCGGCGTGCTACTCACGGCCATCGGCGGCATGTTGCGCAATGCCCTGGGTATCGCCTTGCCGGCCGTGGTGGCGCTGCTGGTGGTGCAGATTGCCATGGGCGTGATGAGCCGCGCCGCGCCGACGCTAAACCTGTTTGCGGTGGGCTTTCCGGTCACCTTGATGCTCGGTCTGCTGGTCGTGGAGCGCACGCTGCCGGCCTTGCTGCCGCAGGTACAGCGCCTGCTCACCATCGCCTTCAGCAACATGAGCCTGATACTGGAGACCGCACATGTCATCCGGTGAAGAAGGTCAGGAACGCACCGAACAACCGACCGCCAAACGGCTGCAAGACGCCAGAGACAAAGGTCAGGTTGCCCGCTCACGCGAACTCTCGACCATGATGGTGATGCTGTCTTGCGCGGCGGCCTTGCTGATGCTTGGCGATACGCTGGGCACGGGCTTCATGAGCCTGCTTAAGCATTCGTTATCGCCAGAGTTTCTGAACAGAAGCAGCAGCGAAGACCTGCCGGCGGCGTTCATGGAAATACTGGTGGATGGCCTGTGGCTGACCTGGCCGCTGATGGCGGTGAGCTTTGTGGCGGCGATCTTGTCGTCGGTCATGCTCGGCGGTGTCGCCTTCAAGCTCTCGCTGAAGTTCGACAAGCTGAATCCGATCACGGGTTTCGGCCGGCTGTTTTCGATGCAGAGCGGGGTCGAGCTGATCAAGTCGATTGCCAAGATCGTGTTCATTGGCGGCGTGGCCTGGATCCTGTTGAAGCAGCTCACGGATGACATTCTCGGCTTGTCGCTGCAAACG
>CALEYY010000182.1 GCA_937928295.1 uncultured Moraxellaceae bacterium | reverse complement strand
GCTGCTGCTCGGCCACGCGGATCTGTCCACCACGCAGATTTACACGCATGTGGCTCGCCAGCGCCTGCAAGAACTGCACGCACAACATCATCCGCGAGGCTGACGCTGGCGCTGCTTTCTCGTATGCTCTAGCCCCCACGAATTCGTTGATCAGAGATCGCGCTCCCCGCGCATTTCTGACCTGAGGACTGCCCGATGCGTCTGTTCAAAGCCTGTGTTCTTGCTGCACTCACCGCTGTATCGGCCACTGTTGCTTGGGCGGGCCCGGAGGATGTGATTCGCAGCAAGCTGCAGCAAGCCGTGCCCGGTACCGAAATTAAATCGATCAAACCTTCGGCCTTGCCGGGCTTCTACGAGGTGACGATTCCCGGTGCAGTGGTCTATGCCAGTGCCGACGCCCAGTTTGTTTTGCAGGGCGAGCTGCTGCAGATCAAGGGCAAGCAGGTGGTGAACCTGACCGAGCAGGCGCAGGCCGCTAGTCGCGTCAGCCTGATCAAGGCCATCGACAAGCGCGAGACCATCATTTTCCCGGCGCAGGGCAAGACCAAGGCGGTGCTCACGGTCTTTACCGATACCCACTGCGGTTATTGCCGCAAGCTGCATCAGGAAGTGCCGGCGATGAATCAGCGCGGCATCGAGGTGCGCTATCTTGCTTATCCGCGTGATCTGCCGCGCACGGGCATCAACGGCGGCACCAGTGTCGAGATGGCCAATATCTGGTGTGCGGCCAATCGCGAGCAGGCGTTGACCATGGCCAAGCAAGGCCAGGCCGTTGCACCGGCCCGTGCTGGTTGCAAGGCCCCGATCGCCCAGCAGTTTGCGCTAGGCCAGCAGCTCGGCGTCAACGGCACCCCGGCCATTTTTGATGACAAGGGCCGTCAGCTCGGTGGCTACATCACGGCTCAGCAAGCCGCCCAGCGCCTTGGCTTGAACTAAGCGCGCGGTTCGACAAACGCGCGTTCGCCGTTATAATGCGCGCCTTGATTTTTCGGGCCGGCAACGCCTTGTTGCCGGCTCACTGGCTTCTTTAGGTGGTGTCGTGAACGCTCTCAACAAACCGGTCAATGTCGGTATCGTCGGTCTCGGTACCGTCGGTGGTGGCGCCTTGAACTTGCTGCGTGACAATGCGGCAGAACTGTCGCGCCGCACCGGTCGCGAGATTCGTGTGTCGCATGTTGGCATTCGTCGCGACAAGCCGGGCCTGGATCTGGCCGGCATCACCGTCAGCAACGACATCTTCGCCGTGGTCAATGATCCGGCCGTGGACATCGTGGTGGAAGTCATTGGCGGTACCACTACCGCGCGTGAAATCGTGCTGCAGGCGATTGCCAACGGCAAGCATGTGGTCACCGCCAACAAGTGGCTGCTGGCCGAGCACGGCAACGAAATCTTTGCCGCTGCCGAGGCCAAGGGCGTCTATGTTGCCTTCGAGGCAGCGGTGGCGGGCGGCGTGCCCATCATCAAGGTGCTGCGCGAAGGTCTGGCAGCGAACCGTGTCGATTGGCTGGCCGGCATCATCAACGGCACTGGCAACTTCATCCTGACCGAAATGCGCGACAAGGGTCGCGACTTCGCCGATGTGCTGGTCGAAGCGCAGGCGCTGGGCTATGCCGAGGCTGATCCGGCGTTTGATGTAGAAGGCATCGACGCCGCGCACAAGCTCACCATCATGGCCTCGCTGGCGTTCGGCATTCCGCTGCAGTTCGACAAAGCCTATGTTGAGGGCATCACCCAGCTCACGCGCGATGATGTGGCCTATGCCGAAGAGCTGGGCTATCGCATCAAGCATCTCGGCATCGCGCGCCGCACAGCCGATGGCATCGAGCTGCGCGTGCATCCCACGCTGATTCCGGCTGAGCGCCTGATTGCCAATGTGCATGGCGTGAAGAATGCCATCCTAGTGCAGTCCGACCCGGTCGGCCCGACGCTGTATTACGGCGCTGGCGCCGGTGCCGGCCCGACCGCATCGGCCGTGGTCGCCGACATCGTTGATTTGGTGCGTTCGCTCACCGCCGAGTCGTCACCGAATGTACCGCATCTCGCGTTCATGCCGCAGGCCATTGCCGCCACGCCGATTCTCGCTATGGAAGCCGTGGTGACCTCGTACTACCTGCGTCTGCAAGCTGAAGACAAGCCCGGCGTGCTCGCCGATGTCACGCGTATCCTCAGCAGCCGTGGCATCAGCATCGAAGCCATCGTGCAGAAGCCGGTTCAGGCCGAAGGCGCGGTGCCCGTGATCATTCTCACTAACCCGGTGCTGGAGCGCGAAATGAACCGCGCCATCGCCGAACTGGAAGCACTGAGCGATATCGTCGGTGCCGTGACCCGCATTCGTCTGGAGACTCTGGCATGACCACCCTCGGCAACCGCTACACCGGCCTCATCAGCCGTTACCGTGATCGTCTGCCGGTCAGTGCCGACACCCGCCTGATTTCGCTGGGCGAGGGCAACACGCCCTTGCTGAAGCTGAAGAACATTCCGGCGCTGATTGGCAAGAATGTCGAGATCTATGTCAAGTACGAAGGTCTGAACCCGACGGGTTCGTTCAAGGACCGTGGCATGACCATGGCCGTGACCAAAGCCGTTGAAGCCGGCTCGAAAGCTGTTATCTGTGCGTCCACCGGCAACACCTCGGCTGCTGCTGCTGCTTATGCCGCACGCGCCGGCATCAAGGCTTTCGTGCTCATCCCGGAAGGCAAGATCGCCATGGGCAAGCTCGCTCAGGCCATGATGTATGGCGCCATCACACTGCAGATTCGCGGCAACTTCGATGACGGCATGGAGCTGGTCAAGCAAGTGGCCAACGAAGCGCCGGTGACCATCGTGAACTCGGTCAATCCGTTCCGCCTGCAAGGTCAGAAAACGGCTGCGTTTGAAATTATCGATGAGCTGGGCCGTGCGCCCGACTATCACTGCCTGCCTGTCGGCAACGCCGGCAACATCACCGCGCACTGGATTGGCTACTGCGAATCGTCCACACCGATCGGCCAGAAAGTCACTGACTCCTGCGCGTTCTGCGATGGCGACTGCCGTTATCCGAAAGCGCCAATCACCAGTGGTCGTCCGAAGATGGTTGGCTACCAGGCAGCTGGTTCCGCCCCGTTTGTGCGTGGCGAGCCGGTGAAGAATCCGGAAACCGTCGCAACGGCCATTCGTATCGGCAACCCGCAAAGCTGGGCACAGGCACATACGGTCATGAAGGAGTCGGGCGGCTGGTTCGATGAGCTGGCGGATCAGGAAATTCTCGACACGCAGCGTCTGCTCGCCATGTCGGAAGGCATTTTCTGCGAGCCGGCCTCGGCGGCGTCGCTCAGTGGCGCACTGCGCGACATCAAGAGCGGCAAGATCCCTGAAGGCTCGGTGATTGTCTGCACATTGACCGGCAATGGCCTGAAGGATCCTGATACGGCGATTGGTCAATGTGCCAGCGCCGTGCTCAAGACCATTGATGCCAAGCTTGATCAGGTTCGTGACAGCATCCTGCAGACCATGGGTGTTTGACGCGCAAATGACTGCTCAAGGCCGCCTGCGGGCGGCCTTCTGCTTTCCGGAGCAGCGGCTTGCCAGCGATTGCCTCGCTTCCGATAATGCCCTCTTGATTACCGCTGCCGACTGGCAGATAACAACAAGAAAGGGCATGACCATGTCGCAGCTCCTGCAGGACATTTTGCGTCCGCAGCGTCTCACCGAAATCGTCGACATCGGCGCCAATCCTATTGATGGCGATCCGCCTTACCGGCAAATGTTGCGCGACGGCCTCTGCCGCGTCACCGGCTTCGAGCCGCAGTCCGACGCACTGGCCGCTCTGCTGGCGTGTAAGAGCGAGCTCGAGCGTTATCTGCCCCATTCGATTGGCGATGGCGGCACGCATGTCCTCCGCATTTGTGCAGGCTCCGGCATGACCAGCCTTTTCGAGCCGGATGCGGCTGCGCTGGCCCTGTTTCCCGAGCTGGCGCCCTATGCCGTCGTACGCGAACGGGTGCCTGTGGCGACACGGCGTCTTGATGACATTGCCGAGATTACGCAGATGGACTGCCTGAAGATCGACATCCAGGGTGGCGAGTTGGATGTTTTCCGGCATGGCCGCGAGCAGCTCTCGCGTGCGGTCGCGATCCAGACCGAAGTATCTTTCGTCACGCTCTACGAAGGCCAGCCGAGCTTCGGCGAGGTCGACTGCGAGCTGCGCAGCCAAGGCTTCATACCGCACCGGTTCGATGCCGTGAAGCGCTGGCCGATCGCGCCCTTCGCCTGGCCGGAGCAGCCGCGACGCGCGCTGCATCAGCTGCTCGAGGCCGATGTGGTCTATATCCGCGATCTTGCCCGGCCGGATCTGATCAGCAGTGAGCAGTACACGCATCTGGCGCTGATTGCCCATAATTGCTATGCCTCGCACGACCTCGCGATGCATTGCCTGGCGGCCCTCGAACGCCGCCATGTGCTATGGTCTGGGGCCGCCGAGCATTACCGGCAGGCCGTTCTGAATACGGTCGCTGCCGGCTGAAGAGAGTTTCCGTACATGTCCCGTCTGATCTGGCGCCAGCGCAGCGTGCCGCCAGCCACCCTGCCATCCACCCTGCATCCGATTCTGGCGCGTGTCTATGCCACGCGTGGCGTGCAGTCTTCGGACGAGCTAGCGCAGACGCTGGCTGCATTGCAGCCGGCGCGCCTGCTCGGTGGTCTCGAGGCCGCTCTGGATCTGCTGCAACAAGCCCTGCACGAGCAATGGCGTCTGCTCATCATTGGCGACTTTGATGCCGATGGCGCGACCAGCACGGCGCTGTCTGTACGCGCCTTGCGGGCTCTCGGAGCGCAGCATGTCGACTTCCTCGTGCCAAATCGTTTCACCTACGGCTATGGCCTGACGCCGGGTATTGTTGCGCTGGCGCTGGCCGAGAAGCAGCCGCAGCTCATCATTACCGTGGATAACGGCATTGCCAGTCACGAGGGCGTCGCCGCAGCACAGGCCGCCGGTGTGCGTGTGCTGATCACGGACCATCACTTGCCCGGCGCGACCTTGCCGCCGGCCGATGCCATCGTCAATCCGAACCAGCCCGGCTGCAGCTTCCCGAGCAAGAACCTGGCCGGTGTCGGCGTCGTGTTCTATGTGCTGTCAGCCTTGCGCACGCGTCTGCGCGCGGTGGGTTGGTTTGCCGAGCAAGGTCTGGCCGAGCCGAACATGGCCGATTATCTCGATCTGGTCGCGCTCGGCACGGTGGCCGATGTCGTCGCGCTCGATGCCAACAATCGCCTGCTCGTCCAGCAAGGGCTGGCGCGTATTCGTGCCGGGCGCTGCTGTCCTGGCATCACGGCGCTGCTCAAGGTCGCCGAACGAGATCCGGCGCGCTTGCAGGCCACCGACCTCGGCTTTGTCGTGGCGCCGCGGCTGAACGCTGCCGGCCGGCTGGATGACATGGCCGAAGGCATCCTCTGCCTGCTCACCGACTCGCCGACCGCTGCGCTACGCATGGCCGGCGAGCTCGATGCCCTGAATCAGGAGCGGCGCGACATCGAAGGCGGCATGCAGAACGAGGCGATGGCTGCGCTCAATGCCCTCAAGTTCACCGCCGACACGCTCCCGCACGGCCTCGTGCTTTATGACCGGCACTGGCATCAGGGCGTCATCGGCATTCTGGCGGGGCGCATTAAGGAGCGTTATCACCGTCCGGTGATCGCTTTTGCGCCCGCGCAAGCACCGGCTTATGGCGAGCAGCCCGAAGAGCTGAAGGGCTCGGCACGGTCGATTCCCGGCGTGCATATCCGTGATGTGCTGGATGCCGTGGCGACGCGGCATCCCGGCCTGATCAGCAAGTTTGGCGGCCATGCTATGGCGGCGGGCCTGAGCTTGCCGGCCGTGAATATTGCGGCGTTTCGTCAGGCTTTTGATGAGGTTTTGCACGACTGGATAGACCCGGCTGATCTGGAAGCGGTGCTGCTTACGGACGGCGAGCTTGAGGCGGGCGATTTCACCGAGGCCACGGCGCGTTTGCTGCGTGACGGCGGCCCGTGGGGCCAGGCCTTCCCAGAGCCGCTGTTCGAGGGCGATTTTCTGCTGCTTGATCAGCGCTTGCTAAAAGACAAGCATCTCAAGCTCAGCCTCAGTCATCCGGACTCGAATCGCATGTTTGACGGCATTGCCTTCAATATCGACAGGGCTGTGTGGCCGAATGCCGGCTGCAAGCGCGTGCGGCTTGCGTATCGGCTAGACCTCAATTTCTTTCGGGGCATGGAGACGCTGCAGCTGAGGATTGAAGATATGCAGGCTTTCTAGAAGTGGCTGGATAATGCTAGGTATCTGATAGATTGCTGTGGCTGATTGTGTTTCGGGATTAAAAAACGAGTTATGAGTTGTGTGAGAGTAAAAAGATGCATCAGCGAATTTTAGTGGTTTGTGTTGGCAATATTTGTCGTAGCCCCTTGGCAGAGCAGCTTTTGCAAGCAGCTTGCCCTGAGAAGCAAGTGAGCTCGGCTGGCTTGGCAGCAGTGGTGGGTAGTGATGTGCACTCAGTTACGCGTGAGGTTGCAGTAGCTCATGGCATGAGCTTGAAAGCACATCAGGCGCGCCAGCTCACGCGTGATATGTGCCGTGAGGCTGATGTGATTTTGGTGATGGAGGCTGGGCATCGCGAAGCCGTGTTCAAGCTTTGCCCTGAGGTCAGAGGGAAAACGTTCCTGCTTGCGCAAGGGCAGGATCCTGCGGACATTTTGGATCCATTTCGGCGCGCCCCGGAGTTTTTCACCTTGGTGCATCAACAAATTGAGCAGGCGTGCATGCGCTGGGTAACTTTATTGCAACGATAGCGTCTCAAGTCAGCATATGAGCCTGCCCGAGGCGATTGCGCCAATTTTCAGCTACAATCGCGCGCTTTGAAACCCAGCTGGCGTGTAACCCATGGAAATCAATCCCTACCTGAACCGCATCAAGGACTTCACCGAGCGCACCGAGTCGCTCCGGGGGTATCTTTGACTACGATCTGAAGAAGGAGCGTCTGGAGGAAGTCCTGCGCGAACTCGAAGATCCTAGCATCTGGAATGACCCGAAGCGGGCGCAGGACATCGGCCGTGAGCGCAGTGCGCTGGAAGGCGTGGTCATCACCATCGACCAGCTCACCAGCGGTCTGACCGATGCCAAAGACCTGCTCGACCTCGCCGTCGAGGAGGACGACGAAGGCACGCTCGATGATGTTACGGCTGAGCTGAATCATCTCGACAAGCTGCTTTCCGATCTCGAATTTCGCCGCATGTTTGCCGGCGAGATGGATGCCAACCACTGCTTCATCGATATCCAATCCGGTGCTGGTGGCACCGAGGCGCAGGACTGGGCCAGCATTCTGCTGCGCATGTACCTGCGCTGGGCCGACAAGAAGGGCTTCAAGACCGAGGTCATGGAAGTGTCAGACGGCGAAGTTGCCGGCATCAAGTCTGCGACTATCCGCATCGAGGGCGATTACGCCTTTGGCTGGCTGCGTACCGAGACCGGTATTCACCGCTTGGTGCGCAAGTCGCCGTTCGACTCCGACAATCGTCGTCACACCTCGTTCTCGGCGGTGTTTGTGTCGCCGGAAATCGATGACGACATCGAGATCGACATCAATCCGTCCGATGTGCGTACCGACACCTACCGCGCCAGTGGCGCCGGCGGTCAGCACATCAACAAGACCGACTCGGCCGTGCGTCTCACGCACGTCCCGACCAACACCGTGGTGGCCTGCCAGAACGAGCGTTCGCAACATGCCAACCGTGATCGTGCCTGGAAGATGCTGCGTGCCCGTCTCTACGAGCTCGCCGTGATGCAGCGCAATGCCGCCAAGCAGGCACTGGAAGATACCAAGTCCGACATCGGCTGGGGGCATCAGATCCGCTCGTATGTGCTGGACCAGTCGCGTGTGAAGGATCTGCGCAGCAACATCGAAAACTCCAACCCGAACGCCGTCCTCGATGGCGATATCGACGAATTCATCGAAGCCTCGCTCAAGATGGGCCTGTAAGCGGACACGACCATGATAGACAACCAGAACACGCCCGTTGCAGCAGAAGCACCAGCTGCCGATGTGAACAAGCTCATCGCCGAGCGCAAGCAGAAGCTCGCCGGTATTCGCGCCCAGGGCCAGGCTTTCCCGAACGATTTCCGCCGCGATGCCCTGGCTACCGACTTGCACGCCCGCTTCGGCGAGCTGGAACCGGAAGTGCTGGAGGCCGAGAAGCATCATTTCTCGCTCGCCGGCCGCATGATGCTCAAGCGCGTCATGGGCAAGGCCAGCTTCGCCACGATCCAGGACATGGGTGGTCGCATCCAGCTCTACATCTCGCGTGATGCTATCGGTGAAGAGGCGTATGCCGCCTTCAAGCAGACCGATTTGGGCGATATCTTCGGCGCCAGCGGCTATGTCTTCAAGACCAAGACCGGTGAGCTGTCGCTGCATGTGGAAAGCCTGCGCCTGCTGACCAAGGGCTTGCGTCCGTTGCCGGACAAGTTCCACGGCATGGCCGATCAGGAAATGAAGTATCGCCAGCGTTATGTCGATCTCATCGTCAGCGAAGACACGCGCCGTGCCTTCCGCATCCGCTCGCAGGTTGTCGATGGCATTCGCCGCTTCATGGCCGGCCGCGACTTCATGGAAGTCGAAACGCCGATGATGCATGTCATCCCCGGTGGCGCCGCTGCCAAGCCGTTCAACACGCATCACAATGCGCTCGACATGCCGCTGTTCCTGCGCATTGCGCCCGAGCTCTACCTCAAGCGCTTGGTCGTGGGCGGCTTCGAGCGCGTGTTCGAAATCAACCGCAACTTCCGCAACGAAGGTGTGTCGGCGCGTCACAACCCCGAATTCACCATGATCGAGTTCTATCAGGCTTATGCGGACTACCGCGACCTGATGGACCTCACCGAAGACATGCTGCGCACGCTGTCGCAAGACATCCTCGGCAACACGATGGTGCCGTATCAGGGCGAGGTTTATGACTTCGGCTCGAAGTTCGAACGCCTGTCCATGGTCGACTCCATCCTCAAGTACAACCCGCACCTGACCCGCGAGCAGCTCTGGGATTACGACCAGGCAGCCAAGGTCGTGCGCGAACAGCTGAAGATGGATGTGAAGTCGATCTGGGGCATCGGCAAGCTGCACACGCTGATCTTCGAGGAGACCGTGGAGACGCAGCTGCGCCAGCCGACCTTCATCACCGAGTATCCGGCCGAGGTGTCACCGCTGGCGCGTCGCAACGATGACAACGAGTTCATCACCGACCGCTTCGAGTTCTTCATTGGCGGTCGCGAGATCGCCAACGGCTTCTCCGAGCTGAATGATCCCGAAGATCAAGCCGAGCGTTTCCTGCAGCAGGTGCGCGAGAAGGATGCCGGCGACGACGAGGCCATGCACTACGATGCCGATTACATTCGTGCGCTGGAATATGGTTTGCCGCCGACGGCGGGCGAGGGCATTGGTATTGATCGATTGGTGATGCTGTTTACGGATTCGCCATCCATTCGCGATGTGATTCTGTTCCCGCACATGCGGCCGGAAGCCTGAGATGTATAAAAATGGTGTGAGTGATACAAGTGCACCGCACTTGAGATCTATCTACACGCTTTTTGGCGTTAGCGTTCTGGTCAATGTCTTGTTTCCTTTAGCTGTATTGTGGGCGCTCTGGCAGCGCTCGCATGCTACGCATTGGGCTGAAAGCCATTATCGCTACTTGCTGGTCAGCAGTGCTTGGGCTGCAGGACTCATGCTCGCCAGTGCCTTTCTGATTGTCATGAAGGTGACGCTGGGCTCCTGGTTCGTCATTCCTGTCAAACTCTGGTTTGCCTATCGATTATTCCAAGGTATTCGGGCTTTTCTGCGTAAGCAGCCCATCTGAGGTTTAGCCCATAAAAAAACCCGCGTATGCGGGTTTTTTTATGGGGCTTTCGGATCAGCTTGGCAAGAGCGAAGCCAGAGCATCGGTGAGCGGATTGGCTGGGAACAGCGCGAAGAACTCTGCTGGTGATGTCGGAACACTCGTTGGTGCGCTGGGCGCACCGCTCGGGAACATGTCAGCGAGCGAAGCCAGTGCATCGGTAAGCGGATTGGCTGGGAACAGCGCGAAGAACTCTGCTGGTGATGTCGGGATGCTCGGTGGTGCGCTGGGTGCACCGCCACCGGTGCCATCGATCAGGTCAACCAGCGC
>CALEYY010000181.1 GCA_937928295.1 uncultured Moraxellaceae bacterium | reverse complement strand
GTGTGACTGGAGTTCAGACGTGTGCTCTTCCGATCTCGATGCGCGAAATCGGGGTGTCGAAGTCGCACGGTATGCCGCTCATCAGGCGATGCGCTCCCAGAGCGTGACCTCGGCGACCGTATGCTGATGCTTGCGGCGCGTTTCGCGGATCACGAACGGCACATCCTGCGCCGGCTGCATCAGGCGGAAGTGTGCGCCGAGCAGGGCTTGCAGGCCGTCTAGCGTAGTGTAGCTTTCGCCATCTTTCTTGAAGCCGCCGACCCAGGCGTTGCGCGGGGTGTGTTCGGCGAGCCAGGTGTAGGGCGAGGTCAGCATGAGGATGCCGCCGAGCTGCAGGCGTTCGTGCACCTTGCTCAGGAACAGCGCCGGGTCGTAGAGGCGGTCGATGAGGTTGGCGGCGAGGATGAGGTCGTAGCCGCTGAACTGCGGCTTCAGGTTGCAGGCGTCGCCCTGGCTGAAGCTGACTTTGCTGCGCGTGGCATCGAGGCCGAGGTCGCTGAGGCTGCGGGTCTTGTAGCTGACCAGCTCGCCTTCGTCGGGCAGGGTGTAGCGCGTCACGCCTTGCTCGGCGAGTTGGACGCCGAGGCCGATGAATCGGGCCGAGAAGTCGATGCCGGTGACTTGGTCAAATTCGCGCGCCAGCTCGAAAGTCGCTCGGCCGGTAGCGCAGCCGAGGTCGAGCGCGCTGCGGCGAGGCTTGCCGGCCGTGGCGGCGAGGGCGATATCGGCGAGTGCCTTGGGGAAGTTGGGCACGCCGAAGTATTCATCGCCGTAGTGGAATTCGGCGTATTCCGAGAGCTGCTTGTCGGTTTCGTAGTAGGCGCTGGTCTGGGTCATCGGGGTCTCGGAAACGACATAGCGGAAGCCGGCATGTTGGAAAAAGTGGCGGCGGAAGGCGTAGCGGGCGCTGCGACGGGTTTCGTTGCCACAGGATATCCACGAGCCGCCCATGAGCAGGTTGTGGCGCTGGTCGAAGGTCGGCGTGGTGAAGTCGTCGTAGATCGGGTGCACATCGAAGCCGTCGAAGGGGTAGGTCGGCGTGTCGGTCCATTGCCAGACATTGCCGGTGACATCGAAGAAGTCGCCGTGACGGAAGTGAGTGATCGGGCAGGACGAGGCGTAGTGATCGAGATGCCGATTGCTGTCGGCGGCGGCATCGTGCGCCACATCGTTCGCACCCGAGACGGTGTAAAGCCGCTGCCATTCGTCTTCGGTGGGCAGGCGCACCGGCCGGCCGAGCTGCTCGCTTTGCCAGCGGCAGAAGGCCTGGGCCTCCAGGCAGTTGACCTCGGCCGGCCAGTCCCAGGGCATGGCGATGACTTCGGCCATGAGGCGTAGCTGCCAGGCATTGCTGTTGCCGGCATGGCTGCCAGAGCCAGTGCGCAGCCAGAAGGTCGGGTGTTCGGCGCGTGCGTAATTGCGCCAGTTCAGGCCTTCGTCGCTCCAGTAGCGATCTTCGCGATAGCCGCCGGCCTCCACAAAGGCTAGGAACTCTTGATTGCTGACCAAATATTGCGCGGCCTCGAACGCCGGCACCTGAGCGCGATGCTGGCCGTATTCGTTGTCCCAACCGTAAAAGGCGTCGTTGAACGCCTTGCCGAGCACGACCTCGCCGGCAGCGACCGGCAGCAGACGGTTGGCCGGAGCGGCGCCGGTGTCGCGACAAGGCTGCCAAGCGGCGTGCGGTTTGACGAATTCGAGGGCGTGCTGGCGCATCAACACCGACGAGGTTTCAAGGTGGATGCGCTCGTGCTCGATGCCCATGATCACGGCCCACCAGGGATTCTGCCAATCGATGGGCAGCGACAATGGCTTCTGATCGATGACATCGAGCACGGCGGCGCGCACCTGGTCGCGATAGGCCCTGACCTCGGCCACGGCGGGCCAGTCGTAGTGCGCGTCGTTGAGGTCGTCCCAGCTCATCTCATCCACGCCCACGGCGAACAGCGACTCGAAGCGCGGATTGATGCGCTGGCTCATCAGGCGAGCCAGCAATAGCTTATTAATGAAGAAGGTGGCGGTGTGGCCGAAGTAGAAAATCAACGGATGGCGCAGCGAAATCGGCTTCGTGTAGTAAGCCTCGTCGCAGGCCAGCACCTCGAAGAGCTGCTCGTAGCGGTCGAAGGTGGCCACAAAATACTGACGGATGGCGGCGCGCACGGCATCTGGCGTGGGGCCGTGCAGGTCGGGGCTGCGCGAGAAGCATGTCGAGGTTTGAGGGAAGCGTTCGGCCAGCATCGCGGTCATCCGTAAAAAAGCAGGCGACATGCTATACAGAACTCAGGTCGGAGTTGTAGCGGACAAAGCTATGTTGACCAGCACAATCACGCCAACCACCATGGCCACGGCGAAAATGATGCCGGCAATGATGAACGGTTTCGGGTCGCTGGTGGCAAAGTCGCGCTGGCGATTGGCGTCGCTCTGCACGCCGAACCAGGCGCGAAAGACGCTGCCGAGCGCGGCCAGCGGGCTGGTTTTGGGGGCTTCTTCGCTCATTGGCCGGCTCCGTGATGCTTAATGAAAGCGGTGGCGGTGAAAATCAGTGACTTTTATACGCTATCTTTCGCGCTGGCGGTGATATTCGGTTGAAAGGGAAGGCTATGAGGCAGGCAGTGGACATCGCCCCGGGACTGTTGGTGCTGCATGGCAATCAGCTGGAGCAGTTGCGCCAGCTGGTCACGGGCTGGGTTGCCAGCCATCCACTGCGACCGCTGGAGTCGGATGTGATGGTGGTGCAGAGCAACGGCATCGCGCAATGGCTGCGCATGGCGCTGGCTGCCGACCCGGAATTCGCGGCGGATGGCACGCAGACCGGCGGCGGTTGCGGCATCGCGGCGGCGGTGGATGTGCAGCTGCCGGCGCGCTTTCTCTGGCAGGTCTATCGTGCCGTGCTCGGCGCCGAGGCCATCCCCACCGAGTCGCCGCTGGACAAGCAGCCGCTGACCTGGCGTTTGCTGCGCCTGCTGCCCTCGCTGCTGACCCAGACCGACTTTGCGCCGCTGGCGCGCTACCTGAGCGATGACGCATTTGGCCGTCGGCGCTATCAGCTCGCCGAGCGACTGGCGGATTTGTACGACCAGTATCAGGTTTATCGCGCCGACTGGCTGACGGATTGGGCGCAGGGGCTGGATCAGCTGCGCCTCAGTCGCGGCGGCACGCAGCCGTTGCCGTCGCATCAGCGCTGGCAGGCGGCGTTGTGGCGGGCCCTGCTGAAGGATTTGCGCGCGGATGGTCTGGCCACGGCCGGCAGTCGTGCGCTGGTGCATCCACAGTTTTTGCAGGCGGTGAGTCAGCTCAAGGCGCGGCCTTCGGCGTTGCCGCGCCGGGTGGTGATTTTCGGCTTGTCGGCGCTGCCGGCGCAGGCGCTGGAGGTGCTCGCGGCCATCGCGCCGTGGTGCCAGGTCATCCTTGCCGTGCTCAATCCCTGCCAGTACTACTGGGGCGATATCGTCGAGGATCGCGACCTGCTGCGGCAGGCGTATCGCCGTCAGGCGCGCAAGCCGGGCATGCCGGAGGCTGGGCTGGGCACGGAGGATTGGCATCAGCATGCGCATCCGCTGCTGGCGGCCTGGGGCCGGCAGGGTCGCGATTTTCTCAGCCTGCTGGATAATGCTGAGGCGAGTAAATTCATCTCGCCCTTGCTGGCGGCGTTCCAGGAAAATCGTCACGACTTTTTCACCGAGCCGGCCACGCAGACGCTGCTTGGCCAGCTCCAGGACGATGTGCTTAATCTGCGCCCGCTTGCGGAAACCCGCGACCTCTGGCCGGCGGTGAAGGCCACGCAGGATGTGTCGCTGCGCTGCCACATCGCGCACAGTGCCCGGCGTGAAGTGGAGGTTCTGCACGACCAGCTGCTGGCGCGTTTTGCCGCCGACCCCACGCTGCGCCCGCGCGATGTCATCGTGATGGTGCCCGATGTGAACACTTATGCGGCGCTGGTTCAGGCCGTGTTTGGCCAGTTCGAGCGCGGCCATGCCCGGCATCTGCCGTTTGCGCTCGCCGATCAGCGTCAGCGCGGTGTGCAGCCGTTGCTGATTGCGCTGGAGTATCTGCTGGCGCTGCCCGAGCAGCGCATCACTGCCACGGAAATCATGGACTTGCTGGATGTGCCGGCGGTGCGTCTGCGCTTCGGTGTGCAGGTCGGCGACTTGCCGTTGCTGCGTCGCTGGATCAGCCAGGCCGGCATCCGCTGGGGCATCGACGGGGCTCAGCGGGCCACGCAGGGGATGTCGGCGGGCTCTTCCGAGTTCTCCAAGTGGGACGCCAATACTTGGCAATTCGGCATCGACCGTTTGCTGCTGGGCTATGCCGCCGGCGACACACCCCTGACCTCGGCGGATGGCACAACGCTGATTCCCTGCGACGAAGCCGCCGGGCTGTCAGCCGCCTTGCTCGGCCCGCTCAGCGATCTGCTCGATGCCTTGTCCTACACCTTGCGCGAGCTGCAGCAGCCGTCCACGCCGGAGCAATGGCTGCTGCGCCTGCAACAGCTCATGGCGCGTTTTTTCAGCACGGAGGCACGGCCGGGCACGGATGCCGTTGCTCAGGCCGAGGCCGATGCGGCCTTGTTGAGCCAGCTGCAAACAGCGCTGGAGTCGTGGCTGGGCAATTGCCGTCAGGCCGGGGTGATGGAAGCGTTGCCGCTGGTGCTGGTGCGCGAAGCCTGGCTGGCTGGGCTCGATGCCGGTGGCTTGCAGCAGCGCTTTCTGGCTGGCTCCATTAACTTCTGCACGCTCATGCCCATGCGCGCCATCCCGTTCCGCGTGGTCTGTCTGCTTGGCATGAACGAGGCCGATTATCCGCGCCGGCAGCCGCCGCTGGACTTTGACCTGATGGCCGGCGACTACCGTCCTGGCGACCGTTCGCGCCGCGAGGATGATCGCTACCTGATGCTGGAGGCGCTGTTGTCGGCGCGTGAGCAGCTCTACATCAGCTGGGTCGGGCGCAGTGTGCGCGACAACAGCGAGCGCGCGCCGTCGGTGCTGGTCGGCCAGTTGCGCGAGCATGTGGCGCAGGGCTGGTCGTTGGCTGGCGGCGGTGATCTGCTGGCGGCGCTGACCACGGTGCATCCGCTGCAGCCGTTCAGCGCGCGCTACTTCACGCCCGGCAGCGGGGTGTTCAGCTATGCCGGCGAATGGCTGGCGCAGCATCAGCAAATGGCAGCGGCTCAGGTGGATGAGCCATTGCCGGCGTTGGAGCCGCCGCTGGCGATCACGGTCGAAGGCTTGCAGCGCCTGCTGCGCGACCCTGTCGGGCAGTTTTTCAAGACGCGCTTGAAGGTTCAGCTCGATAGGGAAGAGCAGACGCTGGAAGACCATGAGCCGTTTGATTTGGGCGGGCTCAATCATCATGCCGCCTTGCAGAGCGTGCTGGATGGCGCCCGTTTGAGCGTCGAGCATCTGCCGTTGGATGCCGCGCTGGCGGCCTTGCCGACGGCGCTGGCCGAGACCACGCAGCGCTTGCAGGGCGAGGGGCGTTTGCCGCTGGCCGGCTTTGGGCAGCGTTGGCAGGTCGCTTTGCAGGCCGATGCGCTGAACCAGTTGCAGCGCTGGCTACAGGTTCAGGCGCAGTGGCCGCAGGCGGTGCTGGGAGGCTTGAGCGTGGCGCTGCCGGCCTCTGCGTTGCAATTGTCACCGGAGTCACCCGCCAGTGAGCTTTTGCGCCTGCCGTCGCTGTACCGTAGCGATGCCGGTTTGGCGCTGTTCAGCCTGAACGCTAGCCGTTTTTGCAATAGCGCCAAAACGAAACTGATGGGCAAGGATGGCCTCAATTTGAGCAAGCTCAGACTCGACAAGCTGCTCGGCAGCTGGGTGCTGGCGGTGCTCGCGGCCTTGCAGCCGGAGCCGGTGCAGGTGATCGTGGTCGCTCGCGATGTGACGCTGACTTGGCGGCCGCTGGATCGCGATGAGGCCATTCGTACCGTCACAGCCTGGCTGCGGGCCTGGGCGCTGCATGTCCGGCAACCGCTGCCAGTCACGGCGAGCACGGCGCTGGCCTTTCTACCGGTGAATGCGGATAAAGGCGAAGAGATGGCCTGCGCGAAAGCCGCCGATGTTTACGAGGGCGGCTATAAGGTTGTCGGCGAAAAGGTGCGGCAGCCCAGCCTAGCGCGGCAATTCCCGGATTTCGAGGCGCTTTGGCAGGATGGCGAATTCGCGCACTGGGCCAGTGCGCTTTACGAGCCGATGTGGATGGCGCTGGAGGCCGGTGCACTCAGCGCCGTCGTGGCCGATGACGAAGGGGATGACGCATGAGCTCGCTGCCCCTGGCCCCCGGCTTGCCGCCACTGGCACTTCGCTTCCCGTTGCACGGCTCGCGGCTGATCGAGGCCAGTGCCGGCACCGGCAAAACCTACACCATCGCGGCCTTGTATGTGCGCCTTGTACTCGGCCACGGCCCTGACGACACGGCGTTCAGCCGCGCCTTGCTGCCCGCCGAAATTCTGGTGGTGACCTTTACCGATGCCGCCACGCAGGAGCTGCGTGATCGTATCCGCCGACGCCTGGTGGAAAGCGCCCGAGCGTTTCGCGGCGAGCACCCCGGCCGGCTCGACGACTTCCTGCAAGGCTTGCTCGCGGACTATCCCGCCGAGCGCCACGCTGCGCTGGCGCGGCAGCTCGACCTCGCCGCGCAGAGCATGGACGATGCCGCCATCGCCACCATCCACGGCTGGTGCCAGCGCATGCTGCGCGAGCACGCTTTCGACAGCGGCAGCCTGTTCACCGAGGTCATGGAGCCTGATTTGACCGACCTGCTGACCGAGGCGGCGCGCGACTACTGGCGCGCCGAGGCGTACCCCTTGCCACAGGATGCACTGGTGCTGATCGAGTCGGCATGGTCATCGCCGGATGCATTGCTGCCGACGCTGCGCCAGCTCTTCGGCAGCAGCGATGCGGTGTCTTCGGGCAGCTTGCAGGATGCGCTGCAGCGGGCGCTGGGGCAGTGGCAGGCGTTGAAGGCGCCGTGGCTGGCGAGGGCCGATCACATCGAAGCGGTGTTGTCTGAGGCGATTGATGCCGGGCTGTTCCTCGGCAACAAACTCAGCCGCAAGTATTTGACGGGCCGCCTGCAAACCTTGCGCGATTGGGCAGCATCGCCGCCGGCAACGAGCTTCGACAAGCCAGACAACCTCAGCAAACTCTCGCTGCCCTATCTGCACGAGGCCTTGAAGGCCAAAGCGGTCATGCCCGACAGCCTCAGCCAAGACCCCATTCTTGCGGCACTGGCCGATCTACCCGCCCAAGCCGACGCCCTGCCGAAGCCTATCGATGCCGCCTGGCATCACGCGGCAGAAGGCGTGGCTCGTCGCTTCAATGACGCGAAGCAGGCCCGCGCCTTGCTCGGTTTCGATGACCTGCTCACGCGCCTCGACGCCGCCTTGCAAGGCGACCGTGGCGACACCCTGCGCGCGCTGATCCGGCAGCAATTTCCGGTCGCGCTCATCGACGAATTCCAGGACACCGACCCGCTGCAATACCGTCTCTTCGATGCGCTTTATGAGCTGGCGGCCAACCATCGCGAGCGCGGCATTTTCCTGATCGGCGACCCCAAGCAGGCCATCTACAGCTTTCGTGGCGCCGACATCAATGCCTACCTGAAGGCGCGCCAAGACACCGCCGGCCGCCTGTCCGCGCTAGACACCAATTTTCGTTCCAGCGACGCGCTGGTGGCGGCGGTGAATCATCTGTTCGAGCAGGCCGAAACGCGTGACGACGCATCGGCCTATGCCGGCGCCTTCGGCTATAAAGACGCGACGGACAACCCCATGCCGTTCCTCTCGGTCAAGGCCAATCGCTTGTCGCGCCAGTGGACGGTGACGGGCGAATCCGCCGCGCCACTCACGCTTTGGACGCTGCCCAGCGACGCGATGCTGAGCAAAGCCAATTACATCGCGGCAATGGCGGAGCGCTGCGCCAGCGAGATGGCGCGTCTGCTCAGTCTGGGCCAGCGCGGCAAGGCCGGTTTCCGAGCCGGCAGCGGCGAGCTCAAGGCCGTCACAAGCGCCGATATGGCCGTGCTCGTGCGCGATGGCATCGAGGCCAGGGCGATCCGCACCGCGCTGGCGGCGAGGGGCGTGCGCAGTGTCTATCTTGCGGATCGCGACTCGTTGTATGACAGCGCGGAGGCGCCGGATGTGCTGCGCCTGCTCATGGCCTGCGCCGCGCCAGAGAACGAGACGCTGATTCGCACGGCACTGGCCAGTGCCAGCCTGGCACAGCCGCTGACCACGCTCGATGCCTTGCAGCGCGATGACCGTGCGCGCGAAGCCGCCTGCCTGCGTTTTGCTGATTACCAGCGCTGCTGGCGTGAGCGCGGCGTGCTGCCGCTGCTGCGTCGCGTGCTTTTCGACTACGACCTGCCGGCACGCTGGCAGACCACGGTGGACGGCGAGCGCCGGCTCACCAACTGGCTGCATCTGGCGGATTTGCTGCAGCAGGCCAGCCGCGAGCTGGATGGCGAGCAGGCGCTGATCCGCTGGCTGCGCGAGCACATCGGCAACGAGCATCGCAGCGAAGGCGAAGACACGCTGCGACTGGAAAGCGACGAGGGGCTGGTCAAAGTCATCACCATCCACAAGTCCAAAGGGCTGGAATACCCGCTGGTGTTTCTGCCCTTCGTGTGTACTTTCAAGGACGCCGGCAGCACGAAGAAAACCGTGATGTTCTGGCATGACGGCGAGCGTCGGCGCGCGGAGCTGAACCCCGACGATGACATGCGCACCAAGGCCGACGCCCAGCGCCTGCGCGAAGACATGCGCTTGCTCTATGTGGCGCTGACGCGGGCGCAGCACGCCTGCTGGCTGGGGCTGGCGCATCTGGCAGCGGGCAAGGCGTCGGCGCTGCAGGAGTCGGCCATCGGCGTGCTGCTTTGGGGCGCGACGCCACTCGCTGAGCCGGCGCGCTGGGCTGAGCAATTGGCCGCGACGCTGGCATCCGGCCCTTCCAGCCTGCAAATTCTGCCTGCGCCGGATGCCACGGACACGCTGTTTATCGAACCCGTGCCCGACGCTGGCACGCTGACGGTGCGCTCGCTGGCGCGCCGTCCCGAGCAGCCCTGGTGGATCGCCTCTTACAGCGCCATCCGCTATGAGGCGCACTCGGCTCAAGCGCAAGCCGGTCAGTTGCCACAGGGCGTTGCCGCAACCATTCGCCACGATGACGCCGCGCCGCAATCCGCCCGCGAGCAGCAGCAACTCGATGACGAGCCGCTGAGCACCGCGCTGCTGCCGACCGAGATGCCTGAAAGCGCCATGTTTGAGAGCGACAACGCCATCCAGCAATTCCCGCGCGGTGCCCGCTGGGGTGACTTCCTCCACGGTCTCTTCGAAGTGGCCGCCGAGCAAGGCTTTGCGGCGACTGTGCGTGATCCGTCCGCGCTCAATGCCGTGATCGAACAACGCTGCGCCAGTGCCGGCATCGCCGAGCAAACGCCGGTGGTGCAGAGCTGGATTCAGCGCTGCCTGACGCATCCGCTACCGCTGCCGGACGGCACACAGGCCGCGCTGGCCGATGCCGAAGACTGGAAGGCCGAGCTGGAGTTCCTGCTGCCGGCGCACGGTGTAAACATCAGCGCGCTCGACGCCCTGGCGCAAGCCGAGACCTTGCCCGGCCACGCCAAGGCCGCCGCGCAACCGGGCCTGCTCAACGGCCTGTTCAAAGGCTTCATCGACCTCGTGTTCGTGCACGATGGCCGCTACTTCGTGCTCGATTACAAGTCCAATGCACTCGGCAGCACGGCCGGCGACTACAGCCACCAGGCCATCGCCGAGGCCATGGCCGGGCATCGCTACGACCTGCAATACCTGTGCTATGTGCTTGCGCTGCATCGTCAGTTACGCGTGCGCCTGCCCGGCTATGACTACGACCGCGACATCGGCGGCGTGGTCTATTTCTTCCTGCGCGGGCTCGACGGCCCGGCGCGCGGCGTGTTCAGCAGCAAGCCATCACGACAGGTCATCGAGGCCATGGACCAGCTCTTTCAAGGAGGCCGCGCATGAGCCTGTTCACCGCCAAAAGCCTATCGGTCGATGACTTGATGACGGTGCTCGACCAGTGGGTGAGCTGGGGCTGGCTGCGCAGCGTCGATCGTGCGCTGGTGCGCTGGCAACTGCGTCAGCAGCCTGATACACCAGCCAGTATCCTGCTGCTGACGGCACTGGCCAGCCATCAGGTTGGCCGTGGCCATGTCTGCCTCGACCTGAGCGCCTTGTTGCGCAACGCCGCCATTACCTTGGCGTTACCACCGGAGCGACTACGCCTGACCATGGAACATCA
>CALEYY010000180.1 GCA_937928295.1 uncultured Moraxellaceae bacterium | reverse complement strand
ACCCGAATGGGGGCCTGAACGTGACACGGCGATTCTTGAGCTTTTTTATTCGACCGGCATGAGGTTGGCGGAACTGGCCTCCGTGAATGTGGAGGATGTCGATGCCTACAGCGACACGGTGCGTGTCATTGGGAAAGGCCGTAAAGAACGTCTTCTGCCGGTTGGTTCACATGCCATGCTGGCTATTCAGCGCTATCGCCAAAAGGCGGGTATTCAGAGTGGGCCGCTGTTTTTGAGCAAGCTGCGAAAGCGCATTACTACGCAAGCTCTGGCCGATGTGGTGGACAAGTATTGGAAGCTCAGTGGCATCCCCGTTCACATCACGCCGCACAAGCTGCGGCACAGCTTCGCGACGCATCTGCTCATGGGTGGCTACGATATTCGCACGGTGCAGGAGTTGCTGGGTCATGCCGATGTGACCACCACCATGATTTATACGCATGTGCTGAATCAAGGCGGGCATGGCGTGATCAGCCCGCTGGATCGCGTTTGACTGTGCCGCGATCAGGCTGCCACATCCGCAAGGCGTAGCCGGATCTCAACCGACTCGAATGGCACGGTTACACAGTCGGCGGCATCACGCGCTACCAGCCCGAGGGCTTCCAGTGCAGCAACATCACCATGAACATTGGAGTAGTTGCGGGCTGCTGCTTTGGCCAGAGCGTATACGCTGCATGGCCCCTGTCGGCGCAAGGTATCCAGCAGCTCTATGCGGGCGGGTGTGAGCTCGGAGAACAATGCACGAGCTGATGGGGTCCATACCCTCAACCAGTTGTTTTGCCGCTGTGGAAAACACGCTGCCACGCGGTGCAAGGTCAATGATTGCTTTCATGATCATGCTCCCAAGCTTCAACATCACGACGGAAGTCAGCCAGCAACCGGGCTAACGATACGAACTCGTAAGGCTCTGACTTTGCTCGTTTCCAGCTACGCAGCGATTTCGTTGATAGCTCGCTGAATTGTTTCATCCGGCACGCCGTTATGACGCAATGCTTCAACAAATTTGGCGATGGGCGTATTGTCCAGTCGTTCCAGATCTGCGCGCAGCCCTTGCCCGATGTAGGTTCGCATCAAAGGCTGATAGCCTGAGAATCCCAGCATCGGGGCGATGCGCTTCAAATCTTCCAGCACATCATCTGGCATACGAAGTGTGACCGATACCATAGGTCGGTCTGAGCGCAGGCGGTTCTTCAATTCAGCCATTTTCATATAACTTCCACTCCTCACGCGTCGCTTTTCGGGCAGACAACAAGCGGATGCGGTCATCCTCTTGAAGCAAGTGAACGACAAATAGCAGGCTTGAAGCTCCGTCCATGCCAATTACGGCATCACGGGTTTCCTAGTTGCGGCTGGCGTCAACGACTTTTAAAAAAGGGTCAAAGAACGCCTCAGCAGCTTGCTCGAAGCTAATTCCTTGGTGTTTCTTGGGGTTCCCAACTTTTTTGGCATTGTTTGCCACAAAGCTGATGCCATTCAGCGTGAACTCGACATCCATTGTCATCATAAAGTACTCATCCGTAAGTACAGTGTCAATACATTTTCTCTGCTTACCGCTCCCACTCCGGCGGCGCCCAGACATGCTTGAGGCGTAGCCACAGCGGGCCGGGCTTGGCCATGTCTTTCACCATGTCGCGGAATTCGTGGAAGTTCAGCGTGATGATGTTGTTGCTGCGAACCTGTCGCACGATGCCGTATTCGACCGGCTCGTTTTCTTCGGCGAAGGTGCCGAACAGGCGATCAAACAGAATCAGCACGCCGCCGAAATTTTTGTCGATGTATTGCGGGTTTCGGCCGTGATGTACGCGGTGGTGCGAGGGCGTGACGAAGATGTATTCGTACCAGGCCGGCAGTTTTCGCACCGCTTCTGTATGCGCAAAGAACTGATAGCCGAGATTGATGGCATAGAGCGCCATGGTGTATTCCGGCCTGATGCCGATCAGCATCAGCGGTGTGAAGAATAGCCAGTAGCCGGTCAGCGAGTAGAGCATGCTCTGACGCATGGCGGTGGTGAGGTTCATGCTTTCGCCACTGTGATGCACCACATGCGCACACCAGAACCAGCGCACGCGGTGACTGGTGCGATGAAACCAGTAGTAGCAAAACTCGACGAGCAGAAACAACGGCAGGAAGGTCCAGGCATTGAGCTCAACATTGGCGACACGGTGGTCATAGAACCAGTTCATCGCGGTCATGAAGAACAGCGCGTGCACGATGATTTCGAAGACCTGGTAGCTGCCGCCGAGGTTGAGGTTGGTGAGGATGTCTTGTCCTTTGAAGGTCTGGGCTTTGCCGGCGCGCCGCATGTACAGCCATTCGATGGCGAAGGTGCCGAGGAAAATGGGCGAAAGGCCGATGAGGATGACTTGTTTCCAGTCCACCGGGCCGCCGATCCATTGCTCCAGCGGCAGCACCAGGCTGTGCATGAGGGCGTCCATGTTAGAACTCCAGGGCGCTGGGCAGGCGGCGCATTTCGCGGTCGAAGGCGGCCAGCACGGGCATGGTCAGCGGGGTGTGCTGCTGCCAGTCGGCGATGCTGCGACGGAAGTCGTCGAGAATTTCCGTGCGCGCTTCATGGCTGAGATACGGCACGTGGTAGCCCACGAATGGTGGCAGCACGGTCATGCCGGTGTAGGCCAGTGTGCCTTGCAGCACGGGCATGAGAATGCTCTTGATGTCGCCGTGGATGCCGCCCTCACTGAGCATGTGATCGCGACCGCCGGTGGTCAGTGCCAATAGCGCGCGCTTGCCTTTCATGCCGCCCTGGTCGTAGAAGCGGCGACCACCATAGACGCGGCCGGAGACGAGTACGCGGTCGAACCAGCCTTTCATGATGGCGGGAACAGAGAACCAGTAGAGCGGGAAGCTGAAAATGACGAGGTCGGCGGCTTCGAGCTTTTCCAGCTCGGCGACGATGTCGGCGGAGAGCGTTTGCGCGTCGGCGTTGGTGCGCTGCTCGAGGGCGTAGTTCATGTAGTCGGCGTTGCCGCGTGTGCCGAAGTCGGCTGCGCTGGCGACCGGGTTCCAGTTCATCGCATAGAGGTCGGAGACGACGACTTGATGGCCGGCGGCGGTGAAGTCAGCGACGGCGGCGTCCTTCATGGCGGAAGTGAAGGATTGTGGTTCGGGGTGTGCGTGGACAATAAAAATATTCATGGATCTGCTCATCGTTGAAGATGAGCAGATAGTGGTTTGCGGCGGGCGAAATGACAAGCTCGGACAGCCAATTCAGACTGCTTGGTCAGGCCTGATTTCAGGGCAGCTCTCCATGCCACGCTATGCGCGCGCGGCAAGTCAGGCGTAGTAGTCGATGCCGGTTTTTTGCGCTATGGGCAGCTTGCTGGCTGGGCCGGAGAGGCGACCGGATTCCTGCTCGGCATTCGACGACGGCGATGCTGACGGCAGGCGGGCTGCGTGTTGCGCCTGCTGCTGGGCGGCCTGGCCGCGATCACCTTGCGGCGTGTCTTGCCGGGCGGATGAAAACGCGGATGACGCGCTGAAGACATCCTGACGGCTGTTGACGAGGTTTACGCGTGCATCATCCAGACGCAGACCTTGATGTTCCAGCGCGGCGGCGAGGCGCGGCATGGCAGTTTCGATGAGGTCGCTGGTGGTCTTCTGCGCGGTACTGAACTCGACGCGAGCGCCCTGCTCGCTCATGGCGATGCGCACTTGGATCGGGCCCAGCTCGGGCGGGTTCAGCTGCAGCGTGGCGGACTGCGTGCCCTGCTGCGCCAACATGGCGACGCGTTGACCGAAGGCGTCGGACCAGGCCGGGTCTTGCACGGCGTGCGGCAGCAAGGTGGTCAGTACCGGGGTCGATGCGCTGCTGTTTGCGCCGCTCAGGGTTTGCGCGAAATTCATGGCGGATGGCATGCCTTTCGGGATGTCTGTTGGCATGCTGCTGTCGAGAGCGCTGCTACCCAGCGTGAGGCCGATGCTCTCACTGATGATCGGGCTGGTTGCGCTGCTGGCAGTCATGTTGAAGAACGATGCCTGCGGTTGCTGCAGCCAAGCGTTGGCGGCCGACATCGCCGAGGCAATTGGGCCGGAAAGTTGTGATGTTGTTGCTTGCAGCGTTGATACTGATGCTTGCGGTGTTTCTGCTTGCGGTATTGATGGCTGCCGCATGAGGAGTTGCTGCACATCAGCCGCTTCAGGCGCGCTGGCATCTACAGGCTCGCTTGATCTCAACATGGCGGAAGCAAGAAGTGTGGTTGGGGGTATTGCCGGCGCAGTCGGGGTCAGCATGGGCATAGCAGAGAGTATCGACGAGGCGTAGGCGCTGCTGTCTGTGGTCGCGGCATCGGTGGTATCCGTGCTGCCAGCGGAGTCGGAGCCGGTTTCCAGACCATCCTGACTTGCCAGCGCTGGCTCGGTCGAGTTTTCGCTGAGTCCGAGCGCTTGCAGCATCGAGGTTAGCGCGGCAGTCAGCGGATCTGAACTGGCTGGCAACGCCGCTTCAGGCACGATAGCTGGCGCTGGCTGCGCCGTGGCTATAGCACCAGTACCGGCTCCAGCGCCGGGCAGACTGCCGGCGGCCGGCTGCAAACCTTGGATAAGCGCCGAAAACGGGCTGCTATCGCTGCCGTCTGCCGCAGGCGTTGCCGCTGCTGGCACAGTTGCAGCGCTGGCATCCAGCGCCGGGTTAAGCGCCGGACTCAGTGGCGACATCATGATGCGACTCCTGTTGCCCAATCGTCCTGGGCGTCGTTGCTTTCCCCGGCCTGGCGCAACCAGGTAACGCGCTGGCCGGACAGTTCGTCGGATTGGCGCTGGGCCTGGCGCTCACGCTGCTGCCCTTCTTCCTGCTGATAGCGCTCGGTGAGCTTGCACATGCTTTGGCTGTGGCCACGGGTTTTCAACCACGCCAGCCGTGCCTGCGCCACGAGCTGCTGACAGCGCCCTACTTCGGCTTGCTGTGCGGCAATGGCGGCCTGCAACTTGGTCATGAAATGGCGACGCGCCTGCAGCTGGGCAAGATCGACCAGCTGCGACGACACCACTTGCAGGCCGAGTGCGTATTCCTGCTGATAGTCCGTGAGCTGCCGGAGCTTGTGATCGGCCTCGGCGAGCTGTTGTTGGCTGCGGCCATAGGCTTGCAGCATCACATCTTCGGAGCGCTGGGCCACAGCCAGCACCGGTTTCATGCGTTGTGATCGCTTCATCATGATGGTCTCTCCTCGGCACCAAAGAGCGGGTCGCCAAAGAGCTGGTCGAGCTGCTCGTTGGCGTCATCAAAGCTGACGGCTTCGTCGGTGTCTTGCTGAAGGTAGCGGGTCATTTTCGGCAGCAGCCGCACGGCTTCGTCGACCCGAGGGTCGCTGCCGCGCTGGTAGGCGCCGATGGAAATTAGGTCACGGTTTTGCTGGTACAGCGCCCAAGTCTGGCGGAACTGACGGATGCGCAGCTTGTGCTCGCGCACGGTGATGTCGTTCATGGCACGGCTGACGGACTGTTCGATGTCTATCGCCGGGAAATGTCCGGCTTCGGCGAGCGCGCGTGACAGCACGATGTGGCCATCGAGAATGGCGCGGGCGGAGTCAACGATGGGGTCTTGCTGGTCATCGCCCTCGGCGAGCACGGTGTAGAACGCGGTGATGGAGCCGCCGCCGGCCGGGCCGTTGCCGGCACGCTCGACCAGTGCCGGCAAGCGGGCAAAGACGCTGGGCGGATAGCCCTTGGTGGCCGGCGGCTCACCCACGGCCAGCGAGATTTCACGCTGGGCCTGAGCGAAACGAGTCAGCGAGTCCATGAGCAGCAGGACTTGCTGGCCCTGATCGCGAAAATATTCGGCAATGGCGGTGGCGACCCAGGCGGCGCGCAGGCGCATCAAGGGTGAGTGATCGGCAGGTGTGGCGACCACCACAGCGCGCGCCATGCCTTCCGGGCCGAGAATGTGATCGACAAATTCCTTCACTTCGCGGCCGCGCTCGCCGATGAGGGCGACCACGACGATGTCGGCGCGGGTGAAGCGGGTCATCATGCCGAGCAATACGCTTTTGCCGACGCCGCTGCCGGCGAACAGCCCGAGGCGCTGGCCGCGCCCGACGGTGAGCAGGCCGTTGAGGGCACGCAGGCCAACATCCAGCGGTTCGCGGATGGGCTGGCGCTGTAAGGGGTTGAGCGGCACCGACAGCAGCGGCTGATAGCCGGTGGTCTGCAACGGGCCTTTGCCATCCAGCGGCTGCGACGAGGCGTCGATGACGCGGCCGAGCAGGCCCGGCCCGACCGGCACATCCACCACACGATTGACCGGCACCACGCGCGCGTTCGGCTCGATACCGCCAAGCTCGCCGGTGGCCATGAGCTGCAAACGATCACCGCTGAAGCCGACGACCTCAGTTTCCAGCCAGCCGCCGTGGCGGGTTTCGACCAGGCAGCGCGAGCCCATGGCGGCGCTGCAGCCTTCGGCCTCCAGCAGCATGCCGACGATGCGGCGCAGACGGCCTTCCACATGCACCGGCGCTGTTTCGCCGAGGCGCGTGCGGCAGGCGTGCAGGTGCGCAGCCCACTGCTCGGCCTGCAACACAGCGCCGGTGGCGACCGCCTGAAGATGACTCATGCCACGGCAGCCGTGATCGGCGCATGGCTTTGCAAGCGCGCCAGGATGTCTTGCAGGCGGGTTTCCAGCCGGGCATCGATGCGGGTGGCACCGGTGTCGATGACACAGCCGCCGCGCGCGAGGCTGGCGTCTTCGATGATTTTCCAGCTACCGCCGTCATGCGCGTCCATGTGCTCGGCGAGCAGGTGGGCGTCTTCCGGGTGCAGATGAATGCGTAGATGCCGATTGCCGGCGGGCAAGGCAGCGATGGCCTGAGTCACGACATCGCGGATCTGCTCCGGCTGCGTGCTCAGCTCACGCTGCACGATCTGGCGAGCAACCGCCATGGCCAGCTGCACCAGCTCATCCTGAACATCCTGGCCGGTCTGCGCCAACGGCGAGGCCAACTGCTCGATGAGATGCTGCAGGCGGTCGGCCTGCAAGCGCAGCTCGCCGCGCGCCGCCTGCCGGCCTTCGCTCAAGCCCTGCTCCCAGCCGACCCGCCGCGCCTCTTCGCGCGATGACGAGAGCGCATCTTCGGGGTTGAAATGCATGGCCGGCGGCGGTGTTGCGTCCACCAGCTCATCCTGCATTTGCGGCATCTGCCAGCGCGCCCAGGCTTTTGCTGAGTTATTGGACGCTGCTTTTGTTGGTTGAGCATTACTGAACATAGTCGTCTCTCCCGCTGGCCAAGGTTATCTGCCCTGCTTCCGACATGCGGCGAGCAATGGCCACCATGTCTTTCTGTGCTGTTTCGACTTCGCTCATCTTCACCGGGCCGCGTGTTTCCATGTCTTCGCGGAGCATTTCGCCGGCGCGCTTGGACATATTGCGGAAGACTTTTTCGCGCATGGGCTCGATGGCGCCTTTCAGCGCCAGCCCGAGCAGGTCGCTGGACACTTCGCGCAGCAGCACCTGCATGCCCTTGTCGTCGAGATTGATGAGGTTGTCGAAAACGAACATCAGGTCTTGAATTTTGGTGGTCAGGCTGCTGTCGGCCTGCGTCAGGGCGGCAATGACGCGCGCTTCAGTCTCAGAGCCGACGCAGTTCATGATGTCGGCGACGGTCTTGGCGCCATCAATCAATTTCGATTTGAACGAGCCAGACAACGAGAGCTTGTTGCGCAGGATGTTCTGGAGCTCAACCAAGGCCGCCTGCGGAATTTTCTCCAGCGTGGCGATGCGCAGCACGATGTCGCCCTGCAGCTCGGGGGCGAGCCGGTCGAGAATCATCGCGGCCTGATCCTTGGCCATGTGCGCCAGGGTAATGGCGATGATTTGCGGATGTTCGTCACGCAGCATGTGCACCACGGTGTCGAAATCCAGCCAGCGCAGGGAGTCAATCTCGACAGGCTGGCTGTCACCCAGCAGGCGATCCGCCAGGGTGCGGCCCTGCTGCTCGCCTAGCGTGCCCACCAAAACCTGGCGAACATAATCGGGCACGCCCACGCCCAGCGGCGTTTGCGCTTTCAGCGCGTGGCCGAACTGCGTGATCACGGCCAGCGCCTGATCGTTGTTGACCTCGCGAATGCCGGCCATGGCCATGCCGATCTTTTCCACGGCCTCGGAACCAACATGTCGTAGCACATCAGCGGCGCGATCTTCGCCGAGCATGAGCAGCAGCATGGCGGCTTCGTGGCTGCCCGGCGGCGTTACAGCGGGAGCAGAGAGTTCAGGCGTCATGAGGCGTCACCCAGGTTTTGACCACTTGCGCGACCAGGCGCGGATCTTCGCTGGCAGCCAGACGCACGGCGTGCATGCGCTGGTCCAGCTCGGTATTGCTCAGCGCCAGCGGCGGCTGATTTGAGTATTGCGTGGGGGCCGGCAGGCCGTTGACGCCGCTGTGACTCATCTGCATATGGCTCGGCGCATAGCTGTCTGTGGCCAGCGCCGGATGCCCGCCAGCGGACAGCGGAATAGGCAACGATGCGGTCAGTACCTGCTTGAGCAAGGGGCGCAGCACGCCGAGTGCAAGCAGCAATACGGCCAGGCCAACCAGCGCCTGCTTGACCAACCCGGCGAACCAGGTTTCTTGCCAGAATGCTGTGCTGCTATCGGTTTCGCTGACGGCCTCGGGCACACTGAAATTGCTGCCGACGACGGTGACGCGATCGCCGCGCTCCAGCACATAGCCGATGGCGCCCTGAACCACATTGGTCATGCGTTCGATCTCAGCGGGTGACGGCCCGGCGCGCAGAATCTTGCCTTTGCTGTCGCGCAAGGGTGTGCTGTCGACCACCACCGCTACCGAGAGTTTGCGCACGGCACCGGCCGGGGTGTTGGTGTAATTGAGCACGCGCTCGACTTCGTAATTTCGGGTGATGGCCTGGCTGCCCGTAGCGGGTGTCGCGGCCTGGGCATTGGCCGCCTGAGCCTTGGTCGGCGCTGCTGCCGTAGCGGCCGGCGGCTGATTGCTCAAGGCGCCCGGCACGCCGGTGGCGGCTGGCAAGATCTTGTCGCTGCCGGTGGTGTTGATCTGCTCGCTTCGCACCACCGATTTTTCCGGGTTGTACGACTCACGACTTTCCTGCAGCGACGAGAAATCCATGTCGGCAGAGACCTGCACGCGCACCAGACCTGACGGCACCATGGCCGACAGCAGTCGCTCGATGCGCTCCTCGTAAGCCTTTTCCACCTGCTGGCGATAGCCGAACTGGCGGTTGCTCAGCTCCAGGGCATCGTCGCGCTCCACGCGTGACAGCAGATTGCCCTGCTGATCGACCACGGTGACCTGCTCGGCGCTCAGCTCGGGAATGCTGGCCGCCACCAGATTCATGATGGCCGTGACATTCTTCTGCTCCAGCGTGCTGCCGGGGCGGATATCGACCATGACCGACGCACTCGCCGGCTTGCGATCACGCACAAACACGCTCTGCTTCGGCAAGGCCAGATGCACCCTCGCCTTGTGAATCTGCTGAATGCTTTCGATGGTGCGCGCCAGTTCGACTTCCAGCGCATGCTGATACTTGCGCGTTTCCATGAACTCGCTAACGCCAAAGCCCTTCTCGGCGCGAATCATTTCCAGGCCGGTGCCATCTTCACTCTGCACCACGCCACTGCCGGCCAGCTTCAGGCGTGCGTTATGCAATTCGGCCTCGGGCACCATGAGCGCGCCGGTATTCTTTTCCAGCTGATAGGGAATGTTCAGCGTCGTCAGCGTATCCATGACGGCACTGGCGCGTTCGGCGGGCAGGCTGCTGTAGAGCACGCTGTAGGCCGGCTGCTGCGACCACAGCACCATGGCCAGGCCAAAAGCGACGCTGCCGGCCACGCCGCCGAGCATCAGCAGCTGCTTCAGCCAGGCCGGCATCGCTGCCGGCATGAGCCTTTCAGTCAGATTGGTGAGTGTGGCCTGTGCCATGGTCCTGCCCTCGACTGCTCTGCAATCCCGTTAAATCGACATGCGCATGACTTCTTGATACGCATCAACCATCTTGTTGCGTACCTCCATCATGGCTTTGAAAGAAACATCCGCCTTCTGCAGCGACACCATGACTTGCGTGAGGCTGACTTCGCTGTCGCCACGCTCCCAAGCATTGGTTGTCTTTTCCGCCTGCTGCTGCGTGGAATTGACGGCTTGCACCGATGACTTAAGCAGGCTGCTGAAATCACTTGCCGGCTCCACTCCTTGTGTGGGTTTCAATCCAGTCAACGGGCTCGGC
>CALEYY010000179.1 GCA_937928295.1 uncultured Moraxellaceae bacterium | reverse complement strand
GGGTTTTGATCTGTGCTCATGAAGCAGGATGGTAGGGGGCAGTGCAGCGACCGCTAACCAAGAAATCTGCATAAGCATATGAATACGCAGCGCATATACGAGGAAAATGGGGCGCACAGCAAAAGCCGTCGCATTTTCTTATATTCAATTAAGCGCTAAGAAAATGAATATTTATTATTTTACGGATGGTCAACGCGAAAGCATTCTTGGCTCCATCAAAACCTGATCGGAGTTTCAAGATGTCTGTTTACACCACTGCACCGCGCCTGCTGGCACTCGCTGCCGCCATTTCTGCCTCGTCTGCCGCCTGGTCAGCCGAAGCCTTCAGCAACGATGACAACCGTGTTGCCGAGCTCGAACAGCGCCTGCTGATTCTGGAGCGCAAGCTCGAGATCCAGAATGAGGAAAGCGAGAAGAAAGCCAAAGATACGCCCGTCGTCAGCGCTGGCGACAAAGGCTTCGGCATCAAGAAAGGTGATTTCGAAATCAAATTCAGTGCCCTCGCTCAGGCCGACTTCCGATCCTACCTAGGCGACGATGACACGATCAATCAGACCGTTTACACAGCCCCCACCAACGCCGGCACCAAAGATTTCACGCTCCCGGGCCAGATCCGTACAACGCCGCAATCCGTCAAATACAACGATGGTTTTGTGATTCGTCGCATTCGCCCGACGATTCAGGGCACCGTCGGCAAACTCGTGGGCTTCCGCATTACACCCGAGCTGGCAGGTAGCGGTGTTGGCGATGCCTCCGGCAACTCCGTGGTTGATGCCTACATCGACCTGAAGTTCTCGCCGAAAGCCTCGGTACGCATCGGCAAGCAGAAGGGTCCGATCAGCATCGAGCGCCTGCAGTCGGGCTCGGCGCTGCCGTTTATCGAGCGCGGTCTGGCCAACGAACTGGCTCCGAACCGTGACCTCGGTGTCAGCCTGTTCGGCAAGCTCGCCAACGACAAGATCAACTACACCGTGGGCCTGTTCAATGGCACCGCCGACGGTCGCGATGTGTCCAGTGGCGACGATTCGCGCAAGGAAGTGGAAGGCCGCATCTTCATTGAGCCGTTCAAGAATGAATACAGTGCGCTGGCTGGCCTCGGCTTTGGGGTAGCTGGGAGCTATGGCAACAAGCATGCCTCCGGCAGCCCGGCCAACTCGAATGCCGCAAACACGCTGCCGCGCTATCGCTCGTATGGCCAGAACCAGTTCTTTGGTTTTGAAACCTTTGCCTCCCCGGGCGGCAACGGCTTCAGCAGCGTTGTGATCGCTGATGGCAAGCACACGCGTCTGGTTCCGCAGGCCTCGTTCTACAAGGATGCACTGGGCGTCACCGCCGAATACGCCATTTCCGAGCAGGAAGTGCGTCGTTCGACCAGCCGCAACGCCAATGGTGGCACCGATACCACGACACTGCTGAGCAAGGCCAAGAAGCTGAAGAACAATGCCTACACGGTGACCGCAAGCTATGTGCTGACCGGTGAAGATGCCAGCTATGCCGGTGTGACGCCGTCGACCCCGTTCACCGTTGGCGGTGAAGGTTGGGGCGCGTTTGAAGTGGCTGGGCGCGTCTCAGCATTGACGGTGGACAAGGATGCCTTCGTCGGCAATGCCCTGAACACGCTGACCACCAGCTCGAACGCGACCTTCAACGGCATCACGGCAATCAATGGCGGCGACGGCTCAGACCTGCGTCTGGCTGATCCCAACGCCAGCGCTCGTCGTGCCCAGAACTACGGTGTGGGCGTGAACTGGTACCTGACACGCAACGTCAAACTCTCGGCTGACTACAACCAGACCCAGTTCGACGGCGGCAATGCCAATGGTGCCGATCGTGACACCGAGCGCACGCTCTTCACCCGCGTCCAGCTCAGCTACTAAGTCAGGCTGTTTGCATCAACGGGATGTCCGCTTTGCCGGGCATCCCGTTTTGCCTTGCCCTGACTCATCGCCTTTAACGATTGCTCTTACCGGAGATGCCATCATGTCGGCCGCCGAGGTTCTGACGCCACCAGCAGCACCGCAACTACCCAGCCTGCAAGATGCGCGCTGGCGTCGCTTCTCCCTACTGACTGTGCCGGGCTGGCACAACTCAGGCCCCGTGCATTGGCAAAGCCGCTGGGAAAGCCTGCGCCCGGACATCCTTCGCGTGCAGCAAGAGGACTGGGAACGCCCGGATCCGGGCAGCTGGGTACTGCAGCTCGATCACGCGATCCACGCCGCGCGCCAGCCGGTGATCCTGCTTGCACACAGCCTGGGTTGCATCACGCTGGCGCATTGGGTGAAGGAAACCGGTGGCCGTGGCGTGGCTGCTGCGCTGCTGGTAGCACCAGCCGATGTCGAGCGCGCTGATGCCGCCCCGGCACTGCGCGGCTTCGCGCCGATTCCGCTGCAACAGCTGCCGTTCGCCAGCCGCATTGTCGCCAGCGATAACGATCCCTGCTGCAGCCTGACGCGCGCCGCCGATTTTGCCACGCACTGGGGTAGCGACCTGATCAGTATCCCCAGTGGAGGACATCTCAACGCACAAAGCCAGCTCGGCGACTGGCCGACCGGACAGATTTTGCTGCATGATCTGGTCTGGCGCCGACGCCGACACTAAGCTCGGCATGGCGCACTCTTCTTTGTGCCCTCTCAGGAGCTTTCCGATGTGCCAGCTGCTGGGCATGAATGCCAATGTGCCCACCGATATCTGCTTCTCGTTCAGCGGCTTCCGCCAACGCGGCGGCCTCACTGACCATCATGCCGATGGCTGGGGCATAGGCTTTTTCGAGGACGCCGGCTGCCGGCTGTTCATTGATACCGAGGCCAGCGTAACCTCGCCGATTGCCGCGCTCGTCAGTGCCTACCCGATCCGCTCGCGTCAGGTCATCGCGCATATTCGCAAGGCCACGCAAGGGCAGACGCTGCTGCAGAACACGCACCCGTTCCAGCGCGAACTCGGCGGCCGCTACTGGCTGTTCGCGCACAATGGCGACCTCAAGGATTTTGCCGCCACGCCCGGCCCGGTGCGTCCGGTCGGCGATACCGACAGCGAAATGGCGTTCTGCCATCTGCTCAATCAGATCCTGCTGGCCTGCCCGGATGGCCGCCCGAGTGACGAGCAACTCCTGAGCGTAGTGACGCGCGTGGCCGGCGAGATTGCCCGCCACGGTACCTTCAATTTTTTGCTCTCGAATGGTGACTGGCTGCTCGCGCATTGCTCCACGCTGCTGACCTGGATCGTGCGTGAGGCCCCGTTTTCGGTGGCGCATCTGAGCGATGAAGATGTCAGTGTGGACTTCCGCGAGCACACCGGCGCGGATGATCGTGTCGCCGTGATCGCGACCGCCCCGCTCACCGACAACGAAGTGTGGACGCCGGTCGCGCCCGGCACGCTGCTGATGTTTCGTGATGGCGCGCTGCAGGCATCGGTCCCGACCTCAGCGATGCACGCGACTCAGCCCTGAACCGACTCGCAGACACGCCATTGAATACGCACCACACTGCCCGCTCCAGCACGACAGCGGAACGCCAGCCGACCTGATGGCAAGCCCGCCACCACCTCGCGCACAGCCGCCACGCCCCAGCCGCGCCCGGCCATCAGATCCGGCATCTGCTGGGGCCTGGCCTGACCGCGCCCGTCATCGGCCACGACAAGGCTGAGACGCTCGCCGCGACGGCGCAAACGCAGCCAGACCTGCAGGCGTTCCGGTTTGCCGACCGCCAGCCTGACAGCGCCCGACTCGCCGCCATGCACCAGCGCATTACGCAGCAATTGCGGCAGCACATCCCATAGAAATGCATCCCACAAAAAGGCATTGCCACGCAGATCGAACGGCTCGTACGGGTCGAGCTGAAGATGCAGCGTCGCCGGCTGGCCGCTCAGCCTAAGCTGCGCGGCAAAGCCTTCGCGAAAAGCACGGCGCATACTTTCCGGGGAGGTCGTCAAGCTCAAGGGGGCATCCGCCAGCCAAGGCTGCAATGCCGCTAACAGCGCAGGCCAGCAGCCCAGCGCCGAAGCCTGCAGCCCCTGCTGCAACTGACTTTCGAGCTCATGAAGCGTCTGCGCCACGGCATCGGCCGACGCGCTCAGTGCCGCGCCCTTGAGCAAGTGCACGGCATGGCACAGCGGTGTCAGCACCGACTCATCGCCCGCTTGCCAGACCTGCCAGTACGCCGTGATCTCGAGATGCCGCCGCTGCGCCTGCTGGCGAAAAAGATCCGTCAGCGTGGCATCGCTCATGTCAGATGCGGCCAGGCGTCGATCAGCAACTTGCTGCCGATGAGCACCGTGAGAATTTCGAACGAGCGTTTGACCAGGCCATTGCCGTGGCTATGCGCGAGGTGCGCGCCCACATAGCCGCCGAAGAACGAGCCGAGCAGCAAGGCCGGCAGCCAATCCCACTTCACCGGTGCCTGCTGCGCGATGAACCAGGCGCCGGTACCGTTCCAAAACAGGCCGACGAGGA
>CALEYY010000178.1 GCA_937928295.1 uncultured Moraxellaceae bacterium | reverse complement strand
GGCCTCAACCCAAACGTTGCGTAATGAACTGCAACATCTGATCGGTGGTGGAGATGGCCTTCGAGTTCATCTCGTAGGCGCGCTGGGTTTCGATCATGTTCACCAGCTCTTCCACCACATTCACATTCGAGCCTTCAAGCGCGCCCTGCGCCAGCGTGCCGATGCCGTTCTGGCCGGGCGTGCCGGTTTGCGGCGTGCCGCTGGCAGCGGTTTCCACATACAGGTTCTCGCCCTTGGGCATGAGGCCGGCGGCATTGACGAAATCGGTCAGCTGCAAGGTGCCGATCTGTGCCGGTGTGGCCTGTCCCGGCAGCTGTGCCGTGACCGTGCCATCGCTGCCGATGGTGACCGACTGCGTGCCCTGCGGAATGGTGATGCCGGGCTCCACGACATTGCCGCTGGCGGTGACCAGCTGGCCCTGACTGTCGACCTCGAAATTACCATCGCGGGTATAAGCGGCGCTGCCGTCGGGCTGGCGCACCTGGAAGAAGCCGCGACCATCGATGGCCACATCCAAGCTGTTGCCGGTCTGCGAGACCGTACCCTGGGCATGAATTTTCTCGGTGGCGACCACGCGCACACCGGTACCCAAATGCAGGCCAGTAGGCAGGCGTGTCTGCTGCGTCTCTTGGCCACCGGCCTGACGCACATTCTGGTACAGCAAGTCCTCGAACACGGCACGGTCTTTCTTGAAGCCCGTGGTGTTGGCGTTGGCTAGGTTGTGACTGACCACCTGCATCCGCATCTGCTGAGCATCAAGGCCGGTCTTGGCGACCCACAGTGCTGCGTTCATGGCGTTACTCCTGTTTATTCAAGTCGCATAAGCCGCGTGCCGGAATCGGCCATCTCTTTCGCGGTCTGCATCATCTTCACTTGCATTTCGTAGGATCGAGACAGGCTGATCATGGTCACCATGGCATCCACGGTATTCACATTCGAACCTTCCAAACTGCCGGACTGCAGGCCAATGGCCGCAGACACCTCGCCGGGCTTGCCATCCTGCTGGCGCATCAGACCGTCGTCACCTTTGACGACCTGCGCCTGATCGAGCTTGACCAGCTTGATGCGGTCGATGACCGCCAGCGTGTCGGCACTCTGCCCCAGCGGAATGACGGACACCGAGCCATCGCGGCCGATGGTCAGGCTGCTGTGCGGCGGAATCGATACCGGCCCGCCCTCGCCCAGCACCGGCTGACCGGCACCATTGAGCAGCTGCCCGGTCGCGGTTATCTGCAAATCGCCACGACGGCTGTAAGCCTCTTTGCCATCGGCATCCTGCACGGCCAACCAGCCATCACCGCTGACCGATACATCGAGCTCGCGACCAGTCTGCTGAATCGAGCCGGTTTCAAGATGACTGGCGCGATCACGCGCCACGGTATTGACGCGGGTGGCCAGACCGGGCCCGGACACGGCCTCGGCCATGAGGTTGTGAAAGTCTGCGCGAAAGCCGGCCGTGCTGGCATTGGCCAGATTGTTGGCGTTGGTGGTCTGCGCCAATTGAATGGCGCGTGCACCGGTCATTCCAACATAGAGCATGTGATCCATGGTCTCGTCCTCGCGCTAGTCAGCCATCATCAACGCATGTTGATGATGGTCTGGGTGACCTGATCGGACGTCGAAATCATCTGCGCATTGGCTTGGAAATTCCGTTGCGCGGTGATCATTTCCACCAGCTGTTCGGTCAAATCCACATTCGATGACTCCAGCGCACCGGCCTGCAAAAGCCCGAAGTTGGAACTGCCGCCTTGGCCTAAGCGCGGTCCACCCGAGGTGAAGGTTTCCGCCCAGGATGTATCGCCCATTTGCTGTAAACCATTCGGATTAGAGAAAATGGCGAGTGCGACCTGACCAAGCAATTTCAATTGCCCGTTGGTGAAACGAGCCGACACCACGCCGGTTTTATCAACCTCAACCCCGGTCATCCGGCCCGTGGTGTAGCCATCCTGAAACAGGCTGTTAACACCAAAGCCATTGCCGTACTGGGTCGAGCCGTTGTAGTTGAAATCCAGCGTAAGGTCGGCCGAACCTGTACCGAGCTGGGCTCCGGTGACTATCACGGAAGGCAAAGCGCCCCCTGCGGGTGTCGCCAATTTGCCGGTAGCCGCATTGAAGGTCAGAGTCTGTGGTGTGCCGCGTTCATTGCCATCGACAAACAAGTGTTGCGTCCAGCTATTGGCGGTCGGCTCTTTAATGAAGTAGATGGTGCTGGTGTGCGGTGTACCCAACGAGTCGTAAACCGTCATCGATGTGGCATGGTTATATGTGCTCGGATTGGCACTATCAAAGACCGCCGTTGGTTGCGGTGCATTCGCAGGCAAGTTCACGCCCACCTCAATTTTATTGGTTGCTTGAGGCGGACTTTCTGTCGTCAGCAAGCGCACATCGCTCAAGGCACCAGTAGCAAACTCGCCGGTTTCCGACACAGGAAACACTTGCAGACGCTGCAAATCATTGTTCACCACATAGCCTTCACGATCCACGCTGAAGGCACCAGCGCGGGAATACACCGTGCCTTCACGACCCTTCATCACAAAGAAGCCTTCGCCACTAATGGCCATATCCAGGTTGTTATTGGTGAAGTCGATGTTGCCTTGACCGAATTTTTGTTGAATCGACGAGACCTGTACACCGGCACCGGATGCCGTGGAGGACAGGTCGTTGCTGGCGGTGGCAAAGACATCCGAGAACAAGGCCCGGGACTGCTTGAAGCCGGCAGTATTGACGTTGGCAATGTTATGCGCGGTGACATCGAGCTGCTTTGATGCTGCGTTCAAGCCACTAAGGGCAATACGAAAGCTCATGGTATTTCTCCGACTCTTGATTGGGTGCGGGCTTAGCCCACTTCTTTCACATCCGACAATTTCAAGGTGCCTAGGCCCTGCACTTGCAGCTGCGGGCCTTGGCCACCGGTGGGCAAGCTCACGCCGGTGACTGGCGCGCGCATCTGCATTTCAATGGCCAGGCGCTGACCGTCGGTCATGGCCGTGGCTTGCAACTTATAGTCGCCGGCCGCCAGCGTGGCGCCGCTGTCATCCTTGCCATCCCAGGCAAATTGCAGCGGGCCGGCAGCTTGCGCACCAGACTGCATGCGGCGCACCACTTCACCAGCGCTGTTACGAATTTCGATGTCAACTTGCTGGGCCGGTTTGGCCAGATCGATCTGACCGATCACGCCGGGGCTGCCTTCGGTCAGACTGAATTTGTCGGATGCCACCAGCACTTCACGGCCGAGCAGATTGGAGGCACTAAGTACCTGCGAACTGCGCAGCGAGTCCACCACATCCACCAGCGAGTTCTTCATTTCGCTGATGCCAGTGACACTGCTGAGCTGGGCCATCTGCGCGATAAACTGGGTGTTGTCAGTGGGCTTGAACGGGTCTTGCGACTTCAGCTGCTGCAGCATCAGCTTCATGAAATCTTCCTGATTCAAGGCACCAATATCCTTCTTGCGCGTGCTGGCGGTCGTTGCTGCCGAGGCACTGCCGGCGCTGCTGGTTTGCGAATTGCCAAGATAGGTTGCGATATCCATAGCCTGAACTCCGGCTTACTGACCGAGCTGCAAAGTGCGCAGCATGAGGGTCTTGGTGGTGTTGAAAATTTCGGCATTGCTCTGGTAACTGCGCGATGCCGAGATCATGTTGGCCATCTCTTCCACTTCATTCACATTCGAGGCATAGACATAACCCTCGGCGTTGGCCATGGGGTTGCCCGGCTCGTAACGCTTGGGCACCGGCGTTTGGCTTTCGACCACCTCGGGCACGCTGACTCCACCCACAGCATCGGGCGAACCGGTGCCTTCCAGAATGGTCGAGAACACAGTCTGGCGAGCGCGATAAGCACCCTGCTCGGTGCCGCTGACGGTATTGGCATTGGCCAAGTTGCTGGCCGTGGTATTCAGGCGCAGCATCTGCGCATTCATGGCAGAGCCGGCAATATCAAAGATGTTGGCCATGATCAGCGACCTCCGTTGATGACACTTTTCAAGGTGGCGAATTTGCTGCCGAGAAATTGCAGCGAAGCCTGATAGCGCACGGCGTTATCGGCATAGGCGGCTTCTTCAACCTGGGTTTCGACGGTGTTGCCGTCGAGGCTGGGTTGTTGCGGCAGCCGGTATTGCAGCTGCGCACCCAAGGGCGACAAGGTGTTATTGGTATCGTTACCGATATGGCCAGGCTCCGTGGCCTGCAGGCTCACCGTGCTCGATGCGCCGCCTTGCAGCGTTGCCATCGCGGCCCGAAAATCGATGTCGCGAGCCTTGTAGTTCGGTGTGTCGGCATTGGCGATGTTGGTGGCCAGAATGCCGTTGCGCTGCGCACGCAGCATGAGCGCTTGCTCATGGATGCCGAGGGCTTTGTCAAAGTTTATGGCCATGGTCTGGTCCGCCTAAAGTTTTCCGCCGGCATCCCGATAACCCTACCGAGAGCAGCTTCACAAGCGGATAAAGCAAGGCATGTGCCATGTTTATTTATCTTTCAATTTCAAGTATTTGAGATATTTTTCGACGGCATTTAGCGGCCAATCGACAAGCCTTTGTCGCTGCCGCCAGAAATCTGTCAGGGGTATGGCACAGGCTTTGCGTAGTCATGCTTACTGCCTTCGCCAGCGACGGATTTCTGACACCATGACGCTACCCATACGCTTGGCCTGCCTGCGCTATTCCCTGCTCGGCCTGATACTGGCTGGCACGGCTCTGGCTGACACAATCCAAGCCGCTCCCGTGCCGCCACGCGAAAATATGGATGCCTTGAGCCAGCGCGCCGAGCACTGGTTGCTGACAGCCATGAAGACGACAGGGAATACGGATGCCGATTCTGATATCAGCGTCCAGGCCGGCAGGCTCGATGCGCGTACACAACTGTCAAAATGTCAGCAGTCCATTCGAATCGACTTTGCGCCCGGTCAGGGCTTGCGTGCGAAAACCAATCTAAGCCTGACTTGCCCGGACAAACCGGGCTGGCGACTGTTTCTGCCCATGACCATCACGCGACGGGCCAGCGTTTGGGTAGCGCGTAACACCATCGCCCGTGGTAGCGCCTTGCAAGCGGCACAGTGGCAGCGGGAAATGCGCGATGTCGCCAGCCTGCCCGCCAGCGCTATCACCGGAGATGACCTCACGGGCTATCAGGCAGGCATGGCGATTGCCGCCGGCGCCGTGCTGACGCAGGCGCTGGTGGCCGGCAAGACCGTGGTCAAGCGTGGGCAGTTGCTGGATTTGCTCGCTAGTCAGGGCAGTATTGCTATTAGCACCCGTGTCGAGGCGCAGGAAAACGGCGCGGTTGGCCAGCGTATTCAGGTCAAGAATGTCAGCAGCGGTCGCATCGTCGAGGCCGAAGTCATCAACGCCGAGCAGGCTCAGGTGATTCTGGCGCCGGCGTCGTAAAAAGTATCGTGCCCTGACCTAAAGTTTTCAGCCGGCTTGCCGATAACTGCCTGAAGACCACCATTTGAGGATATCGGCCATGATCAACAAGATCGACAACTTGCCAGCGAGCAGGCCGTCAGCCGGCGGACGCCGCATCGACTCAGGATCGGCCGAAAGTCGTCCCGCCATGCCTAACGCAGCATCGGCGCGCACCAGTACCACCGCTGGCAAGAGCCTGCTCGAGCGCGCCACAAACAGCGCAAAATCGGGCACAGATGTTGACATCGCACGGGTCAGCGAGATCAAGACAGCCATTGCACGCGGCGAATTCAGTATCGACCCGAAGGCGGTCGCCCGAGCCTTCATCAATATGGAAAGTGCCTGATCAGGAGATAACCCATGTCTGCCACACAGCCACACATCCTCAGTCAGTTGGCGACCCTGCACTCGCTAGTCGGCGATTTTCATCGCTGCCTAGAGCAGGAAAGCCGGGCGTTGACGCAATGGCCGCCATTGGGCTTATGGCCCGTGCAGGAAGAGAAGGTCAGGCTGGTTCGCGATCTGGAAAGCGCGCATGACACGCTCAATGCCACCCTGAAAGCACAGGGTCACGACATCAATGGCATGGACAACCTACCCGCTGCCATTGCCCAGCAGTGGCAGAACTTGCGCCAGGCGTTGGCGCAGTGCCAACGCATGAATGCCACCAATGAGCGCTGCCTCGCCAAACAGCAGCAGGCGCTCAAACAGTCACTGGATTTGCTGGTGCTGAAGCTCGATCAAGACCTGACCTATGGTCGTCAGGGTAGCTGCCAGGGCGGGCGCCGTCTGGGCCATATCGGCCGCGCCTGACGCCAGTCAGCCTGGCGTTTTGCTATGGATGTCTCGCGTTAACCCGCCGCCACATTGCCGTGAACCAGCACCACCAGTTTGGCCTCCGAAACCGACAAACCGCATTGCGCCATCAAAGTCTCGGCAGTCGCGCCCTGAACGGCCAACTCGATGGCTTGATCGAAAGTGGACAAGCGTTGCCGTTCTTCGTTGCTCGTTGCATCCGGCACGGACTCGGCAGCATGCTCGACCAGCCCTTCAAGTCTTAGCAAGCGCTCCCCCTGCAGCAGAAACGCCGAGGACTGTGCGTTCAGCTGTGTCAGCAGCGTATCGATCTGCTGTTGCTGCTTTGCACTCTGCAAGGTCAGCTTTTGCAGCAACCGCTGCTGTTGCGCGAGCTCTTCGCTGAGGTCGGCCATCAAGCCAAGCTGCACATCGTTGCGAACATCCGGGGCCGGCGCGATCGGTGCTGGCTCTTCTTGCAAAGCGTCATTGGCAACCTGAGTTTCACGGATTGGCGGGCGGCCATAGAGCTCCTGCAGACGCTCCGGATGCATTTGATCTGGCTTGTCTTCCGGCTTGCCTTCCGAGTTGTCAGCCGTTGTTGCCGGAGATAACTCAGGCTTCGTGACGCTTTGTTCCGGCTGGGCAGGCACTATCGCCGGTTTTCGCCAAGCTAACCAAATCGGCAGCAGGGCCAATACCAGCGACACAACCCCCAGCAAGACCGCCAGGCTGGTGGTGACTTCGGCACCCAGAGTCTGATCCAGAGTCAGGCTGATGCGCGTCAGACCGTCGTAAGCGCTCTGGCTCCAAGCCTCCAGATTGGCCATAACAACATCAATGTTGGCAAGTTCAGTGGGTTTTGGCGATGTCATGTGGCAATCCTTTTACTTTCGCTGGCGCAGGCTTGGCTTGTGGCAAGCCTGCCGGCAGCGCCGGAATAATCAATTGCACGCGTCGGTTACGGTTGCGGCCTTTTTCATCGTTGTTATCAGCTACCGGACGATACTCGCTCAAGCCGATCACTGACATACGCTGCGGCGACACACCGGCACTCATGAGCAAGTGCACAACCGTGGCGGCGCGACCTGCCGACAGCTCCCAGTTCGACAGAAACTCGGCGCTGCGAATCGGTATGTTGTCGGTATGACCTTCGACCCGAATAGGATTCGGGAACTTCTTCAGTACATCCGCCAAGCGCATCAAAATCTCTTGCGCCGATGCCGACAACTTGGCCTGCCCGCTGGTGAAAAGCAAGTCGGTCTGGATTTCCACTTCAATGGCAAACGGCGTCTGCCGCACCACAATCACTTTGGCGGTGATCAAGTCGTCCAGCGCCGTATTGAGCTGATCGGCCATCTCCTTGCTGGCCAGACCATCACCGGTGTTATCGGTCATCGCGCCACCATCTTCTTGCCGCTCGGCCTCGACTAGGTTCACATCCAGCTCTTTCCCCTTGGACAGCACCGGAATAGTACCAATCTGAATCGGCACAGCGGTTCTCGGCACGCCCTTGAACGCCTCCGACAACGACGCCGATGCCGCTCGGAACTTGCCTTCGTTCACCGACGAGATGGCGTACATGACCACGAACAAGGCCAGCAGCAGCGTGACCAGATCGCCATAGGGAATGGCCCAGGCTTCGTGGTTCATGTGCTCTTCATGTTTATGCTTGCGCGACATGATTATTCCTTGCCCTTGGCTTTGGCATCCGGCTTGGCGGCATGGCCAACAAAGTATCCCTGAAGGCGCGTTTCGATGTTGCGCGGGTTGTCGCCTTGGGCAATCAACACCAGCCCCTCGATCATCATGGTGCGCAGCTTGGCCTGCTCTTTCACATGGTATTTGAGCTTGTTGCCAAACGGCAGAAAGAACAGGTTGGCCGAGGCGATGCCGTAAATGGTGGCAGTAAACGCCGCTGCAATGCCGTGCCCGAGCTTGCTCGGATCGGCCAGATTCGCCATCACCGCCATCAAGCCGAGTACCGCGCCCACAATGCCCAGCGTGGGCGCATAAATGCCCATGGCCTCGAACACCTTGGCACCGGCGGTGTCGAACTCTTCGGCGGCTTCCACTTCAATTTCAAGAATATGGCGGATGTTTTCCGGCTCGCCGCCATCCACCAGCAATTGCAGGCCTTTGCGCACGAAGGGATCGGCAACCTCGTCGATGCGCGCCTCCAGGCCCATCAGGCCGTCCTTGCGAGCCACGCGGCTCCACTCCACCACGCTGGCAATCTGAGCATCGGGGTCGATGACCGGCGGCTTGAACAACCATTTGCCCATCTTCATGGCACGCATGATCACCGGCTTCGGCGTTTGCGCCATCACCGACGCAGCCGTGCCGAGAATCACGATGACAAACGCCGCCCCGCCCAGCAAACCCTTGACGCCAGCACCCTTGAGGATGCTGCCGAGGATCAGCGCGGTGAAGGCGAGAATGACGCCAATAATGGTCATCAGGTCCATGGTTTCATACTCCCGGCATCAGGTGGCTTCAGCCGCCCAATCGCTTAATGTACTGCGCAGGCGACCCACCGCTTGTGCGTGCAACTGACAGACCCGTGACTCGCTCACGCCCATCACCAGCCCGATCTCTTTCATGTTCAGGCTTTGCTCGTAATACAGCGCCATGACCATTTTTTCGCGCTCGGGCAGCCGATCAATCTCGTCGGCCAACGAGCGTTCAAAGCCGGCGTTCATCAATTCGCGCAGCGGCCCGGCAAAGTCGTCGCTGGCCATCACGGCGCTTTCCGGGTGCGCCTCGATGAGTTGATCGAGGCTGGCCAGATACAGGCCCTCGCCATCGCTGAGCCAGTCGTGATAGGTCTGCAGATCCACAGCCAGTTCGCGCGCCACTTCGGCGGCGGTGGCCGAACGGCCCATGCGCTGCTCAACCTTCTGCCGCGCCGTGCTGATGTCGCGCGCCGATTTCGCCACCGAGCGCGGAGCCCAGCCGCCACGACGCAGCTGATCCATCATGGCGCCGCGAATGCGGATGGTCGCGTAAGTCTCGAAACTAGCGCCCTTCTCGGCCAAGAAATGACTGGCGGCTTCGAGCAGGCCGATCATGCCGGCCTGAATCAGATCATCGAGATCCTGACTCGGCGGCAAGCGACCCTTGAGGTGCAGCGCCGTACGCTTGACCAGCGCTGCGTGCTGCAGCACCAGCTCATCACGGCTGCCGCGTTGATACTGCTGATAAGTGGCCTGGGCGCTTAACATGCGATGCTCACCTCGGGCGCAGGCAACATGCGTTCAAAGAAGAATTCGATATGGCCGCGCAAGTTGCTTGATGAACGCCAATGCGTGGCCGCCGTGGCTAGCCGGCTGAAGGCCTGCACCGACTCGGTGGCCGGAAACAGCTCGCTGACCGGCTTCTGACGCGCCACCGCCTTGAGCAGAAATTCGTCACGCGGGATCGCTCCCACCAGCGTCAGATGCACATCCAGAAAGCGTTCGGTGACGGCACAGAGGCGCTCGAAGACTTTGCGCGCCTGGGCATCGCTGCTGACCATGTTGCAGACGACCTTGAACTTCTGCACGCCGGCATCGCGTGCCAGCACCTTGATCAAGCCGTAGGCGTCGGCCAGAGAGGTCGGCTCTTCGGTAATAACCACCAGCACATGCTGACTGGCACGGCTGAAGCTCACTACGCTGTCGGAAATGCCGGCGGCGGTATCCACCACCAGCACATCGTAATCATCTTCCAGCGTGCTGAACGCTTGCACTAGGCGAGCGTGTTGCGCTGGGCTAAGGTCGGCCATGCCACGCATGCCGGATGCAGCGGGAATCAGCGTCACGCCAAAAGCACCGGTGATTAGCGTATCGCGCAATTCACATTCGCCGGCCAGCACATGCGCCAGGTTTCGCGTAGGTCGCAGGCCCATGAGGATGTCGACATTGGCCAGCCCGAGGTCGGCGTCCATGAGCAGCACGCGCTTGCCCTGTCGCGCCAGCTGGCAAGACAGATTGACCGAGACATTGGTCTTGCCGACGCCGCCTTTGCCACTGGTTACCGCAATCACTTGTACCGGATTCATGGTGTCATTCCTTTTCACTTTCCAGGGGCTGTTGGCTCAGGCGGGCATGCTTCGAGTGTTCCAGTGCCAGCGCGAAACCGCTTCACCGGTCGCGACCTTGAGTGCTGCTGCAGCCGGCAACGGTGCAGGAAACTCAAGGCCATTCAGGGTGTGGGTAATCAGGGCGTCCTTGTCGGCGGGCATCCACGCGCGGGTGGCATCACGGCTGATGCTGGCGCCGAACCAGGTCTGCTGCGCCTGCAGCAGCCACGACGCCAGCTCGCCGGGCAAGCAGAGGCTGTCGCCCCAGGTCAGCATCAGGCCAGCCACATCGAGGGCGGCAAAGGCATGCAAGGTCTGGCGCTGGATGCTGCGCTGGCGGTCAGCAGCCAGCACCAGCACGCGAAGGTCGACGCCGGCAAAGTTCAGTGCCGCTGCCAGGGCATCCAGCCCGGCTTGGTCGTGATGATCCACACCGGCGGTATCGATCAGCACTAGCGTGTCACCAGGAGTTTCAGCGAGCTGCTCGCGCAGCGCCACGGCATCCACGGCAAAACTGACTTGCGTGTTGAGCGCGCGGCCCAGTGCCTGCAGCTGCTCGCGGGCACCGAAGCGCTGGTTGTCCATGCTGATTAGATGCAAGTGGCGACGACGGCCTTGGGCCAGCGCACGAATCGCCAGCGTCGCCAGCAACTGGGTCTTGCCGGCACCCGGCGTGCCGACTAGCGCCACCGCGCCGTGCTCGGGAAGCGTGGCGGTATGCAAATCGGCCAGGCTGGTTTCCAGGGCCAGACGCCAGTCTTCCTCTTGCGAATGTTCGGGTAGCAAGGCGTTCAAGCGCTGCTGCAGCTGCTCGGAAAAGCCCTGCTGCAGCAAGTTATTCATGGCCGTGCCGGCAACCCGCAGGGCATCGCCCTCCTGAGGCACCAGGCGCTGCATGTGGCTTTCCAGCAAGGCGCGCATGGAGCCCAGTTCATGGCGCAGTGTATTCATGTCGGCGTCCATGCGCGCTGAAGAAATAGCACCAGGGGTAGTGTCAATTTTCTGACGCGCCGGCGTGACTGCCGGGGCTGTTGCAGCAACGGCGGCAACACTGGCCGATGGCAATTGCTGCAGCGAAGGAGCGTCCACGGCCACCACAAACTCGATGCCTTCGGGCACCTGATAACAGGTCAGGATGCTGGCGTCCGGGCCGATCTCGGCGCGGATCTGGCGCATCGCCTGCTGGCTGTCGACGGCACGAAATTTCTTGATCTTCATGGTCCTGCTCTCCTCGACGACCTTATCGTCAAACCGCGTCAGTTCTGGCTTGCACGGCCTTGCGGGCCAATGCTGGACACCAGGCGCACCTGCTTGTTGTCAGGCACTTCGTTGTACGACAGCACATTCAGCGAGGGGATGCTGCGTCGGATAAACCGCGCCAGCCACGACCGTATGGTCGGTGACACCAGCAGCACGGCCACCTCGCCGGCGGCTTCCTGGCGCTGGGCAAACTCGGCCAGCCCCTGCTGCAAACGCTCAGCTAAGCCGGGCTCTAAGCCGACTGCGCCAGCAGCCCCTCTGATGCTATTGAGCAAGATCTGTTCCAACTCTGGATCCAATACAATCACCGGAAATTCTTCGTTCAAGCCATTGATTTCCTGAACAATCATTCGACCTAGTGCCACGCGAACCCCCTCCAGCAACTCGTCAGGATTCTTGCTACGCGGCGCCTGCTCCGCCAAAGATTCGGCGATCAGCCGCAGGCTGCGAATCGACACGCCTTCGCGCAGCAGGTTCTGCAGCACACGAACCACGATGCTCAGCGGCAATTGCTTGGGCACCAGGTTATCGACCAATTTGGGATCGCTCTCGGCGAGGCGGTCGAGCAGCTGCTGCACTTCCTCGTGACCGAGCAGCTCATGGGCATGCTGGCGGATGACCTGGCTCAGGTGTGTCGCGATCACCGTGCCGGCATCGACCACGGTATAGCCCTGGGTCTGCGCCTGATCGCGCAGGGATGGCTCGATCCACAACGCCTCCATGCCGAACGCCGGATCGCGTGTGGGCATGCCGCGCAGGCTGCCATGCACCTGGCCGGGGTTGATGGCGAGGTCGAGGCCGGGCTGGATCTCGCCCTGCGCCACCACATCGCCCAGCACCAACAGGCGATAGCCGGTCGGCGTCATGTCCAGGTTGTCGCGGATGTGTACGGGCTGCACCAGAAAGCCGAGATCGCGCGAGAGCTTTTTGCGCACGCCGGTAATACGGGAGATCAGCTCGCCGCCCTGATTTTTGTCTACCAGCGGAATCAGGCGATAGCCCACTTCCAGGCCGATGACATCGTTCTGCGTCACATCTTCCCACTGGATGTCGGTGGCCTTGTTGGCAGCGCCTGCCGCTTCCGGCGCGCCCGCCTCGCCCGCCGCAATCACATCCGGCAGCAGCGCGCGCTGCTGCACCAGCCAGCCACCGCCAAAGCAGGCCGCCGCCAGCAGCAGAAACACCAGATGCGGCATGTTCGGAATCAGGCCGATGAGCAGCAGCACGACGCCGGCCAGAAAGAGCACGCGCGGGTTGTCGAACATCTGCCCCATGACCTGATCGCTCATGGTGCCCGAGCGCGAAATTCGGGTCACGATGATGGCCACGGCAATCGACAGCAGCAGCGCCGGAATCTGCGCCACCAGGCCATCACCGATGCTGAGCAGCACATAGAACTCGGCGGCCTGTGAGGCGCTCAGATCATGCTGCATCATGCCGATGATCATGCCGCCAATCAGGTTGATGAACAGGATCAGGATGCCGGCAATGGCATCGCCTTTGACGAACTTGCTGGCACCGTCCATCGCGCCGTAGAAATCGGCCTCGATGCGCACTTCTTCGCGACGCTTGCGGGCTTCGTCCTGAGTGAGCACACCGGCATTGAGGTCGGCATCAATCGCCATCTGCTTGCCCGGCATGGCGTCCAGCGTAAAGCGCGCCGTCACTTCCGACACACGCCCGGCGCCCTTGGTCACCACCATGAAGTTGATGATGACGAGGATGGCAAAGACCACGATACCCACGGCAAAATTGCCGCCAATGATGAAGTGGCCGAATGATTCGATGACCTTGCCGGCCGCCCCCGGCCCCTGATGACCTTCGAGCAACACCACGCGCGTGGACGCCACATTCAGCGCCAGCCGTAGCAGCGTCGCGAGTAGCAGCACGCTCGGGAAGGCACTGAAATCCATCGGCCGTTTCACATAGATCACGGCAAACACGATCACCAGCGACAAGGTGATGTTGAAGGTGAAAAACAGATCGAGCAGGAACGCCGGCACCGGCAGCACCAGCATACCCAGCAAGGCCATAATCAGGATCAGGATACCAAGGCCGTTGCCGGCAAAGTCCGTGAGCGAGTTGCGTACCGAGTTAGCGTTGACTGCACTCATGGCTGTTTATCCTCTGGCGTGGTCATGGCATGACCCTTGAGAAATTGTTCGTCCACCAGCGGCTCGGGCGCTTCCGGCATGTCGCCGCCGAGGTCTTGCCACTGCTTGAGCTGGTACACATAGGTAAGAATTTGCGCGACGGCGAGGTAGAGCCCGGCCGGAATCTCATGATCGAGATCGCAGCTGGCATACACGGCACGCGCCAGCATGGGCGATGCCACCAGCGGCACCTGATTGGCACTGGCTAGCTCGCGAATGCGTGCCGCCACTTCGTCGATGCCCTTGGCCACCAGAATCGGCGCCTTGCCCTGGCGGATGTCGTAGCGCAGCGCCACGGCGTAATGCGTGGGGTTGGTGATGATCACATCGGCCGTCGGTACATGCGTCATCATGCGTTGCCGGGCAGCGGCCTGCTGCAGCGCGCGGATCTTTTGCTTGACCTCGGGCCGGCCCTCGCTTTCCTTGTGTTCATCGATGACTTCCTGACGCGTCATGCGCAACTGCTTGTGGTGACTCCACAGCTGCCAGGGCACATCCATGAGCGCAATCAGCAGCAGCGGCATGCTCACCGCCAGGAAAAACCAGAGCATCAGCCGAGCACTGCTGGCAATCGCGGCATCCGCCGTTTGCAGCGACAAGCCGAGGATGTCGTCGGTGAGCTGCTTCAGCAGAATCCAGGCGACACCCCCAATGAGCACGACCTTGGCAATCGACTTCAGCAGCTCGACCCCGCTCTGCAGCGAAAACA
>CALEYY010000177.1 GCA_937928295.1 uncultured Moraxellaceae bacterium | reverse complement strand
GCGCCACCGGCAACATCCTGCGCGACTACCTGACCGACCTGTTCCCCATCATGGAGCTGGGCACATCAGCCAAGATGCTGTCCGTGGTGCCGCTGATGGCCGGCGGCGGCATGTATGAGACCGGCGCCGGCGGCTCGGCACCCAAGCATGTGCAACAGCTGGTGGAAGAGAACCACCTGCGCTGGGACTCCCTGGGCGAGTTCTTGGCGCTGGCCGTGAGTTTGGAGGATCTGGGCCTCAAGCACGGTAATGCCAAGGCCAAGGTGCTCGCTCGGACGCTGGATGAGGCTACCGGCAAGCTGCTCGACAACAGCAAGGGTCCCTCGCCCAAGACGGGTCAGCTCGACAATCGTGGCAGCCACTTCTACCTCGCCCTGTATTGGGCACAGGCTCTGGCGGAGCAAGGTGATGACGCCGATCTCGCCGCCCGCTTCAAGCCGCTGGCCGACACGCTGGCTGCCGATGAGCAACACATCATCAATGAGTTGGCAGGCGCGCAGGGAGTGTCATCCGACATCGGTGGCTATTATCTGCCTGACCCGATCAAGATTGATGCCGTGATGCGCCCAAGTGCCACATTCAACGCAGCGATCGCTTCGCTGCATCAGTAAAGAGCAAGCCTGTCTCAGGGAAACCGCTGCTTGAAACAAAACCGCCGGCTAAAATGCCGGCGGTTTTGTTTCAAGCAGCTGATCGTGTAAGTCAGTGCATTTTCGCCGGCTCGCGACGCTCTACTGCTTCGGCATCCAACTGCAAGGCATTGTTTTTCACCGACACATGCACGCGGCCACCCTTGTCGGCCAAGGCGCCGAACAGGATCATCTCGGCCAGCGGCTTCTTCAGCTGTTCCTGGATCAGTCGTGCCATCGGACGAGCGCCCATGAGCTTGTCGTAACCGCGCTCGGCCAACCAGGCACGGGCATCGATATCCACATCGAGCTGCACATGCTTGTCGTCGAGCTGCGCCTGCAACTCCACCAGGAACTTGTCGACCACACTGACAATCGTGGACGGATCCAGCGAAGCGAACTGGATGATGCTGTCTAAGCGATTACGGAACTCCGGCGTGAAGGTTTTCTTCAGCGCTTCCATACCGTCTGTGCTGTGGTCCTGCAAGGTGAAGCCCATGCTCGAACGCGCCACCATTTCGGCACCAGCATTGGTAGTCATGACCACCACCACATGACGGAAATCGGCTTTGCGGCCGTTGTTGTCGGTCAGCGTGCCGTGATCCATGACCTGCAAGAGCAGGTTGAACACCTCCGGATGCGCCTTCTCGATTTCATCCAGCAAAAGTACACAATGCGGATTTTTCACCACGGCCTCGGTGAGCAAGCCGCCCTGGTCGTAACCGACATAGCCGGGAGGCGCGCCGATCAGACGCGATACGGTGTGTCGTTCCATGTATTCCGACATGTCGAAGCGCACCAGTTCGACGCCCAGCGTGCGCGCCAGCTGCTTGGTGACTTCGGTCTTGCCGACGCCGGTCGGGCCGGCAAAGAGGAAGCTGCCGATCGGCTTTTCCGGGGCTTTCAGGCCGGCCCGTGAAAGCTTGATGGCAGCACTCAGGGCGTCAATGGCCTCGTCCTGGCCGAACACAGTCATCTTCAGGTCGCGCTCAAGGTTACGCAGCGCTTCCTTGTCGTTGGACGACACCGATTTCGCCGGAATGCGCGCGACCTTGGCCACCATCTCCTCGATTTCAGCCACGCCAATGACCTTCTTGCGACGACTGACCGGCAGCAGTCGCTGGTAGGCGCCTGCCTCGTCGATCAGATCAATCGCCTTGTCCGGCAGGAAGCGCTCGTTGATGTAGCGATCTGCCAGCGTCGCGGCCATCTGCAGCGCCTTGTCGGCATAGCGGACATGGTGATGCTCCTCGAAACGCGACTTGAGGCCACGCAGGATGCGGTAAGTCTCATCCACCGTCGGCTCGGCAACATCGATCTTGTGGAAGCGACGCGACAGCGCACCATCCTTCTCAAAAAGGTTGCGATATTCCTGATAAGTTGTTGATCCCATGCACTTTAGCGAGCCATTGGTCAGCGCCGGCTTGAGCATGTTGGAGACATCGAGCACGCCGCCACCGGCCGAACCGGCACCGATGATGGTGTGAATCTCGTCGATGAACAGCACGGCACCGGGCTGATCGGTCAGCTCGTTGATCAACGCCTTGAAGCGCTTCTCGAAATCGCCGCGATACTTGGTGCCGGCCAGCAGCGCACCGATATCCAGCGAATACACCACGGCATCGGCAATGGCTTCCGGGACTTTCTTTTCCACGATCAGCCAGGCCAGACCTTCGGCAATGGCGGTCTTGCCGACACCGGGCTCACCGACCAGCACCGGATTGTTCTTGCGACGACGACAGAGCACCTGGATGGCGCGCTCGATCTCGTGCTCACGGCCCACGAGCGGGTCGAGCTTACCCTTCTTGGCCATTTCATTGAGGTTGACGGTGTAATTAGCCAGAGCGCTGTCAGCCGCAGCCTCGGGAGCAGCCTCGTGCTCGCTGGCATCGGAATCGCGCGATTCCTCTTCCGGCTGACCACCGTGCGACAGGAAATTGACCACATCCAGTCGGCTGATGCTCTGCAGCTTCAGCAGATACACCGCCTGCGATTCCTGCTCGGAGAAGATCGCCACCAACACATTGGCGCCATTGACTTCGCGCTTGCCGGAGGACTGAACATGGAACACAGCGCGCTGAAGCACCCGCTGAAAGCCCAGCGTCGGCTGAGTTTCACGGCCGCCGTCCGGCACCGGCAACAACGGCGTGGCTTCATCAACATACTGCTGCAGCTCGCGGCGCAAGGAAATCATCTCGGCACCGCAGGCTTTCAAGGCTTGCACGGCCGACTCGTTGTCGAGCAAGGCCAGCATCAGGTGTTCGACGGTGATGAATTCATGACGCTTGCCGCGTGCATCGCGGAAGGCCAAATTGAGGGTCAGTTCCAGTTCACGACTTAACATGCCTGCCACTCCTTGCCGCTGCGTTAAAGCATGGGCTCTGCCTGACACAGCAGCGGATGTTCATGCTGCTGTGCATATTCGACGACGAGTGTCGCCTTGGTTTCCGCTACATCCCGCGAATAATTGCCGACGCCGGCACGACCATGATGATGCACCTGCAGCATGAGCTGCGTGGCGGCATCCGCGTTGAGCCCGAAGAAGCGCAACAGCACCTCAATCACGAACTCCATAGGCGTGTAATCGTCATTTAAAATGACAACTTGATAGCGCCGGGGCTGTTTCAGTTCAGGTTTTGCTGTTTCAACGACGGCCAGGGCTTGGCCGAGCACATCGCCCTCGTCCCCGTCGTCATGCGCGGACGCTGCCTGAACGGGCAGTAGCCGGGGGTGCGAAAGCGACATGGAAGAGTTCATGGGAGTGAGCGTGAGGATTTCTTCAAAGCGTGTCTGCATGACAAGACTTTAACAGAAGAGATCGCCCTGCCGACAAGTGTTCAGCGCGAAAAAAAGCCCCTGATCACTTTCGCGTCAGGGGCTTCTTTTACGGCGCTTAACGCTCGCCGATCACACGCTTACATATGGCTGATGATGGCGTCGCCGAACTCGGAGCAACGCAGCAGCTTGGCATCCGGCATCAGACGCTCGAAGTCATAGGTCACGGTCTTGGCGACGATAGCGCGCTCAACGCCCTGAATGATCAGGTCGGCAGCTTCGTTCCAGCCCATGTGACGCAGCATCATCTCGGCCGAGAGGATGATGGAACCGGGGTTGACCTTGTCCTGACCGGCGTACTTCGGTGCCGTGCCGTGAGTCGCTTCAAACACCGCCACCGAACCGCCGAGGTTAGCACCCGGTGCGATGCCGATGCCGCCAACTTCAGCCGCGAGGGCGTCAGAGATGTAGTCGCCGTTCAGGTTCAGCGTCGCGATGACCGAGTACTCGGCTGGGCGCATGAGGATCTGCTGCAGGAAAGCGTCGGCAATGACATCCTTGATGACGATCTCGTTGCCGGTCTTCGGGTTCTTCAGCGACATCCACGGGCCGCCGTCGATCAGCTTGGCACCGAAACGCTCGGCGGCCAGCTCGTAACCCCACTCTTTGA
>CALEYY010000176.1 GCA_937928295.1 uncultured Moraxellaceae bacterium | reverse complement strand
CGCTGATCCCCATTCCCTCCCCCTTTTCCCACAGGACTGCCATGACCACCACCGCCAGCGCCGACACCCCGGCCTCCGCCTACCGCATCACCCCGGACACCCCCGTCGGCTACCAGCTGATGGGCGTGAAGAAGAAGGCCGCCATCCAGCTCATGGGCTCGCGCCTGTGGGGCCGCTTCAACCCCAACCACTGGGACCCGGTGTATGCCGGCGTCACCGGCCTGGCGGCGCCGATCCAGACCGGCGAGATGTCCTCGGCCTACATCGCCGAGATGTGCGTCAACCACTTCGGCGCCGACTTCTTCCGCAACGCCCGGGTCGTCTGCAAGTACGTGGCCTCCACCTTGGCCAATGAGTTTGGCGAGGCGGAGCCGGCGAGTGACGCAGCCCGTGCGCCACAGCACTGGCGCGTGGTCATCTGGGCCGATCAGGTGGCGGCTGATGACTGGCGCAGACTCTCCGTGGCACTGCGCTGGCGTCGCCGCGAAGATTCGTCCGGCGACAAGATGCTGTCGGCCAGTGTCGTGCTCAGCTCTGGGTAATCCAGCGTGTAATGCAGGCCGCGCGATTCCTTGCGCATGAGCGCGCAGCGGATGATGAGCTCGGCGACCATGACCAGATTGCGCAGCTCGATGAGGTTGCTCGACACGCGATAGTGGCTGTAATACTCCTCGATCTCGGCCTGCAGCAGCAGCACGCGATGCAGCGCGCGTTCGAGGCGCTTGGTCGTGCGCACGATGCCAACAAAGTCCCACATGAAGCGGCGCAGTTCATCCCAGTTGTGCAGAATCACCACATCTTCGTCCGGGTCGCGCACCTGTGTGGCATCCCAGGCCGGCACGCTTGGTGGCGCTGCCGTGTCGGCCAGTTTGCGCTGAATGTCGCGAGCCGCCGCCATGGCGAACACGAAGCATTCCAGCAGCGAATTGCTGGCCATGCGATTGGCGCCGTGCAGGCCGGTAAACGAGGTTTCACCAATGGCATAAAGGTTGGCGATGTCGGTCTCGCTGGCGTGGTTGACCATGACGCCGCCGCAGGTGAAGTGTGCTGCCGGCACCACCGGGATAGGCTCTTTGGTGATGTCGATGCCGTATTCCAGGCACTTGCGATAAATGTTCGGGAAATGCCCGGTAATGAACTCGGCCGGTTTGTGCGAAATGTCGAGATAGACGAATCGGATGCCGAGACGCTTCATCTCGAAGTCGATGGCACGAGCGACGATGTCGCGTGGGGCCAGCTCGGCGCGCTCGTCGAAGCGCGGCATGAAGCGAGTGCCATCGGGCAGTTTCAGCAGCGCGCCTTCGCCGCGCATGGCCTCGGTGATCAGATACGACTTGGCCTTGGGGTGATACAGGCAGGTCGGATGGAACTGGTTGAATTCCATGTTGGCGACGCGGCAGCCGGCGCGCCAGGCCATGGCGATGCCGTCGCCGGTGGCAATATCGGGGTTGCTGGTGTACTGGTAGGCCTTGCTGGCACCGCCGGTAGCGAGCGCGACAAAGCGTGCGCGGCAAACCTCGACCTCGCCCGTGTCCTTGTTCAGCACATAGGCGCCGATGACGCGATTGTCACCGTCCAGCCCCTGTTTTGCGCTGGTAATCAGCTCGACTGCGACGCGGTTTTCCATGAGGTCGATGTTCGGGCATTCGCGCACACGATCGACCAGCGTGGTGGAAATGGCGCGACCGGTGGCATCGTCGGCATGAATGATGCGGCGGTGAGAGTGGCCGCCTTCGCGCGTCAGGTGCAGATGTTCGGCGTCATCCAGCGTAAAGCCTACGCCTTGCTCGACCAGCCAGCGTATGGCTTCGGGGCCATGCTCCACGGTGAGCTTGACGCTGTCTTCGTGGCAGAGGCCAGCGCCAGCGATCAGCGTGTCTTGCACATGACTTTCGGTGGAGTCGGTTTCGTCCAACACGGCCGCCACGCCGCCTTGTGCATAGTAGGTGCTGGCCTCGGTGAGCGCGGCTTTCGACAGCACGGCGATACGCAGCGACGAATCCAGCCGCAGCGCCAGGGTCAGGCCGGCAGCGCCGCTGCCAATGATGAGCACATCATGCTCAAACGATGAAGTCATAGCGCAGTGGAGTTCCAGAGGGCTGTCATAAAAACGCGATGATGCCATAGTATGTGACCGGATTGCCTTGACCCGATTTGACAGGCCAACGACAAAAACACTCTTTGCCGCTGAGCAGTTTGTCAGCGTAATGCCCGTGCTGGCGTTGTCGTGCAGGAATCATGTTTGAACCTGAGGAGCATACTCATGCCCATGTCGCGAATTCAGTCTAAAAATGCAGCCAGTATTTTCTTCAGCGCTTGCCTGATGGCCTCCTCTGTCGCCTTACTGCCGCAAGCGGCGCAAGCGGCGCTGCCGGAATTTGCCGATATCGTTGAGCGTACCAGTCCAGCCGTTGTCAATATTAGCGCCACCTCTAAGGCCAAGCCTGCCGAAGCTGGCAGCGATGACATGCAGGAGTTACTGCGCCGCTTCTACGGCCTCGAAGCGCAGCCGCAACAGCCGCGCAACAAGCAGTCTTTCGGCTCCGGCTTCATTATCGGCAACGATGGCTATGTGCTGACCAACAACCATGTCATCGACGAGGCCGACAAGGTCACCGTGCGTCTCAGCGATCGTCGTGAAGTTGAAGCCAAGGTCATCGGCACCGACCCGCGCTCCGATATTGCCTTGCTGAAAATTGTCGCCACTGATCTGCCTGTGGTGAAAATTGGTGATCCCTCTAAGCTGCGTGTCGGTGATGCCGTGCTGGCCATCGGTTCGCCTTTTGGCTTCGATTACTCCGCCACTGCCGGCATTGTCAGCGCGAAGGCGCGAGCCTTGCCGAACGAAGCTTATGTGCCGTTCATTCAGACCGATGTCGCCATCAATCCAGGTAACTCTGGTGGTCCGCTGTTCAATACCGCCGGCGAAGTCGTGGGCATCAACTCGCAGATTTACAGCCGCTCGGGTGGCTTCATGGGCGTGTCGTTTGCCATCCCCATCGATGTCGCCATGGAAGTGGTGGCGCAGCTGCGTGATAAGGGCAAGGTCAATCGCGGCTATCTGGGTGTGTCTATTCAGGAAGTCACCAAGGAGCTGGCGGACGCTTATGGCTTGGAGCGTCCCGCCGGTGCCTTGATTGCTAGTGTTGAAGCCGATTCGCCGGCAGCCAAGGCCGGCCTGAAGGCAGGCGATGTGGTGACTCAGTTCAATAGCTTGCCCATCACCATGGCGGCTGAGCTACCCCAGGCGATTGGTCGCGCCAAAGTCGGCGATACTTACCCGCTGAGTGTGGTGCGTGAGCGCAAGCCCATGCAGCTGCAGGTCAAGGTGCAGCCGATTCCTGAAGAGCAGACGGCGGCGGCGGGCAAGGCCGCCAGCCCAGACTTGTCGCGTTTGGGTGTGACGCTGCGTGATTTGCAGGAGGCTGAAAAGGCCTCTCTGAAGCTTGCAGGCGGCGCTTTGGTAGTTAAGGTGGCAGACGGCTCGGGTGCAGATGCTGGCTTGCGTGCCGGTGATGTGGTGACCCGTTTGGGGAGTGTTGCCATTACCAGTGCGCGTGAGTTTGTTGCAGCGGCACGCAAGCTCAATGCCGGCGTTACCGTGCCGGTGTCTGTGCTGCGTCGTGGCAGTAGTTTGATTCTGGCCCTGAAGCTTGAGCCGCA
>CALEYY010000175.1 GCA_937928295.1 uncultured Moraxellaceae bacterium | reverse complement strand
CCAGCGCACCTGCGACCATCACGGTCGGCATGATCGCCAGACCATCGAGACCATCGGTTAGGTTGACAGCATTGCTGGCACCGACAATGACGAAGTAGCTCAGCACGATGTAGAACACGCCTAGCGGAATGATCACACCCTTGAAGAACGGCACGATCAGACTGGTCTCGATCGGCGTCTTCGCCGTCAGATAGAGCACGACCGCAGCACCGACGCCGCCCACCGACATCCAGAAATACTTCCAGCGGCTGGGCAGGCCACGCGGATTCTTCTCGACCACCTTGCGATAGTCATCGACCCAGCCGACCAGACCGAAGATCACCATCACGCCCAACACGATCCAGATATAGAGATTGTTCAGCTTTGCCCAGCACAGCGTGCTCACTGCAATCGTGAGCAGAATCAGCACACCGCCCATGGTTGGCGTGCCGGTCTTGGCCAGATGCGTCTGCGGGCCATCGGTGCGAATAGCCTGGCCGAACTTCATTTCCTTCAGCTTCTCGATCAGGTACGGCCCCCACCACAGCGACAGCGCAAACGCCGTGACGATGCTGAGCATGAAGCGGAAAGTCAGGTAGTTGAAAACCCCGAAGCCCTTGTAGTGTTGCGCCAGCTGATCCGCGAGCCATAGCAGCATGTCAGTGCACTCCTGCTTCGCCGGTCAGGCCCTGCACCACACGCTCCATGCGGGCGCTGCGCGAACCTTTGACGAGAATGGTGACCACACCCTGCAATTCAGCCTCCAAGGCTTTCAGCAGCGCATGATGATCCGGGAACAACTGAGCCTGCGGGCCGAAGCCAGCCGCGTACTGGGCGCTGTGCTGACCCGTGGCATAAAGCGCGTCGATATTTTTCATGCGTGCATACTCCCCGACCTCAAGATGGCCCGATGCCGTGGCACCGCCCAGTTCACCCATGTCGCCCAGCACCAGCACATGCCGGCCGGGCAGCTCGGCGAGCAGATCAATCGCTGCCTTCATCGAGCTCGGATTGGCGTTGTAAGTGTCATCAATCACATAGCGCTGCTGGCCCAGGCTGTGCGGCACGGTGCGTCCGCTAAAGGCGCGCGTCTTCTGCAGGCCGGCCACAATGCGCGACAGCGAAATGCCGCAGGCATGGGCCAGCGACGCAGCCGCCAGCGCATTCATGACCTGATGGCGACCGAGCAATTGCAGCTGCACCGGCATGGCCTGCGTGCCGATATGCAAGGTGAAGGCGTACTGCGGCATGTCGCCGGAGGTGATGTCGGTCGCATAAATGTCGGCCGTCTGACGCTCAGAGAAAGTCAGCAATTTGCGGCCGGCTAATTTGCCCAGCCAGAAATCGGCAAAGTCATCATCCAGATTGACGATGGCCGTGCCATCCGCCGCCAGCCCGTCGTAAATTTCGCTCTTGGCCCGGGCGATGCCTTCGCGGCTGCCGAAACCTTCCAGATGCGCCGTGCCAACATTGATGATGACCGCCGCACGAGGGCGCACCAGCCCGGAGGTATAGGCGATTTCGCCGGCATGATTGGCGCCCAGCTCGAAGACGCCAAACTGATGCTCGTCGCGCAGGCGCAGCAGCGTCAGCGGCACACCGATGTCATTGTTCAGATTGCCCAGCGTCGCCAGCGTCTCGCCCTGCTGTTCGAAGATGCGCGCTGTCATTTCCTTGGTCGAGGTCTTGCCGGCGCTGCCGGTCATGGCCACGCGCACCAGCTGCGGGAAGCGTGCGCACCAGGCTGCCGCAATCTGGCCCAGCGCCCGGTGGCAATCATTCACGATGATCTGCGGAATGCCTGCATTCGGGTCCATGCGCGACACCACGGCCGCCACAGCGCCCTTGTCGGCGGCCTGACGAACCAGCGCATTGGCATCGAAATTCGGGCCCGACAGCGCGATGAACACATCATTGACCTGCAGCGTGCGGGTATCGCTGGAAAAACTGCCGACATCGGCATCCAGACCGATCAGCTCACCGCCAACCACCACCGCGATTTCCGACAGTCTCATGCCGTACTCCTCGTACTCAGCGCGAGCCGCACTTGCTCAACATCATTGAAGGGATAACGCACGCCCATGATTTCCTGATAGGTCTCGTGGCCCTTGCCGGCAATCAGCACCACATCATCGGCAGCGGCGTTTTTCAGGGCATGAGCGATGGCCTCGGCGCGATCCACAATGATCGTTGCCGGCCGGCCATTCAGGCCCTGCTGAATATCGTGGAGAATGCTTTCCGGCGCTTCTTCGCGCGGATTGTCGGTGGTCAGCACCAGCACATCCGCCAGCGCGGCGGCAATGCGGCCCATCTCCGAGCGCTTGCCGGTATCACGACCGCCACCACAGCCAAACACGCACCAGAGCTTGCCTTCGGTGTGCTCAAGCGCCGCCTTCAAGGCCTGCTCCAGCGCATCCGGCGTGTGGGCATAGTCAACCACCGCCAACGGTGACTGGCCTTCACGCAGGCACTGCATGCGGCCGGCAACCGGCTGCACGGCAGCCAACGCCCGTGCCGACTGCTCCAGGTCGTAGCCCAAAGTCAGCAAACCGCCCAGCACCGCCAGCAAATTGCTGGCATTGAAACGCCCCAGCAGTGCACTCTTCAGCGCGACACGGCCCCACGGCGTACGAACCTGCAGCAGCAGGCCATCCAGCGATGGCTGTACGCTCTCGGCAACAATGTCGGCATTGCTGTCAGCCTGCAGGCTGTAGCGCAGGCAACGCACATCAGACGCAAGCTGCTGCTGATAAAGAGCACCCTGCGCATCATCGGCATTGATCACGGCAGCCTTCAGGCCCGGCCAGGAGAACAGACGACCTTTGGCCGCGGCATAGCTGGCCATGTCGCCGTGATAATCGAGGTGATCGCGCGTCAAATTGGTAAACAGAGCCGTGTGAATCGGCGTACCGACCATGCGGCCTTGCTCAAGGCCATGCGAGCTAGCTTCCATCGCCACCAGTCGAGCACCCTGATCGCGGAAACCGGCGAGCAGGCGCTGCAGCTGCAGCGGATCCGGCGTGGTGAATTGCGACGCCGACAGCTCACCATAAAAACCATTGCCCAGCGTGCCGATGACGGCACTACGCTGGCCCAGCTCAAGCGCCGCGCCAGCAATCAGATTGGCGATGCTGGTCTTGCCGTTAGTACCGGTAACGGCCAGCACGGTCATGTCTTGCGCCGGCTGATCGTGAAAACGAGCAGCAAACTCACCCAGACGCTGAGTCAGATCAGGCACCACCAGCACCGGCACATCGCCAATCTTGGTATGCGCCAGCCAATCACCGCCGGCCTCTGCCAACACAGCGCCAGCGCCCGCAGCC
>CALEYY010000174.1 GCA_937928295.1 uncultured Moraxellaceae bacterium | reverse complement strand
TCTGGTGGCGGCACGCCGAGGCCATCCACCGGCGTACCGGCGAAGAACGACACGCCGTGGCAAGGCTCCGTGGTCCACGCCTCAGGCTCGCCATTGGCCATGGCCGGGTCGGCATGAACGGCCGTGAAATCGACATAGGTGAAGATGGCGTCGATGCCGCCTGCGACGCTTGTCTGCTGCGGATCAGCGGCGATGCTCAGCGCAAGTCGGCTCTGATGGCGACCGTTCTCGGCGGCGTAGACATATTCGGCACGCCCCTTGATGGCGTTGCGGCGGGCGGTCTGGCCGGGGCCGTGATAATGCGGCGAGACATCGCCAGCCGTGCCCTGGGCGAAGATGGCAACAGCCCCCTCGCCCGTCAGCTGCTGCTCGGCCTGGGCGGCGGCATAGCCCTTGTTGTCGCCATCGTGACGATCCAGCGAATTGCCGAGACAGGTCGCATGCACGCCGAACAGCGACAGCAGTGACAGCAGCTGGCCATCCCGGCTCAGACGCAGCACCTGCATGCTGCGTTCCAGCGCTTTGTGATTCTCACCCGCCTCATAACGGGTGACATCCGGGTTGCGATTCCAGGCCTTCAGTGAGCGATTCCAGGCCACCGGAACGGCGTCGTCGAAGCGGCCGGAGGCCAGACTCAGATCGGTCGGCGCGGCGCTCTGCCAAGCGCCCACGACCGCCTCGACGGTGGCGACAATCACCGCCTCCAGATGCTCCGGTACGAAGCTGGGCGTGACCAGGTTGTACATCGCGTCATGACTGCAACCGCCCGGGCCGGAATGGGTATGCGTGCAGGTCAGCACGAAAGCAGCATCGTTGAAGATGCCGCCCATGCGTGCGCGCAGACGCTCAACGGCACCGGCGCGCATGGCATGGGTCACATAGCCCAGATCAAGGCAACAGAAGGTCAGTGCCTGACCAGCGGCATCCTGCACAAAGAGCGCGCGGGCAAACAGCGGCGTCTCCTGCCCGAACGCACGATGGCCTGGCTGACCATAGCCGTGCATGGCATAGCCGCGCGGACTGATGCCGATTTCCTGCTTACTCCATCCTGCCTGATACATGCCTTGCTCCCCTGTGTATGTGTTTCAGCGCTGAACAGCCTGAGCGCGAACGGTGTCGAAAAACCCTGGCACCAGCTCAGGCCAGCCCATCCGGCCACGCAGTTTCTCGATATATTTCTTGTAGGCGTGAATCTCGATATAGCCCTTGGTTCGGTCGGACTCGATGAACTTGATACCGCCGGACAAATCCGGGCGATCCTCACGAAGGTGCCGCTCGAATTTCCTGGCGTTATCCGGATGACGCACCTGATCGTTCAGATAATTCGCCACCATCTGTGACACTCGGTCGAAGAGCGTATACGCGCTGGAGTTGGTCTCTAGATAACCCACGGCAAAGAGATTGTTGTGCTTGGGATTGAACGCCGTCAGGTTCAGCTTCGGCCTGCCGCCATCCCAGTCAAAATAAGCCTCCGGCACATACGGGATGCTCATGTTGTAGCCCGTGGCGTAGAGCACCAGATCAATCTGCTCGCGCGATCCGTCCGCAAACACCACGCTGTCGCTGTCGAAACATTTGACATCGCCCTTGGCCTTGATGTCGCCATGCTGCAGGTAATGCAGCAGCTGCGAATTGAGCAGCGGATGGGACTCGAACAGCTTGTGATCCGGCTTGGGCATGCCCGTGCGGGAGGTATCGCCAAGCACAATGCGCAGCAGCAGGGTCATGGCCGGTCTCTGCAGCCACATCGGCAGTTGCGGGCCGCTATCGGCAAACTCATCCACCGGCATGCCGAACACATGCTTGGGGATGAAGTGGTAGCCACGCCGCACGCTGATGAAGGCGGCATCCGCATTCGCGGCAGCATCGCAGGCAATGTCGGCCCCGGAATTTCCCAAGCCGATGATCAGTACGCGCTTGTGACGGAACTCGTCTGCGTGCTTGAAGGTCACGGAATGGCGAATCTCACCGTTGAACGGCCCGTCATGCCGGGGCAGACGCGGATGCCAGTTCGTGCCGGTGGCGCACACCACGGCACGGTAGCGCCTCACCTCACCACCAGACAGCCTGACCAGCCAAAGCTCGCCATCCTTTTCAACATGCTCGATGGCGGTCTGAAAGCGAATCGCATCGTAGAGGCCGAACGCGCGTGCAAAGCTGCGGGTATAGGCGAGGATTTGTCGGTTCGACGGATAGTCTGGGTAGTCGTCCGGCATCGGGAAACCGTAGAAGCCCGAGGTATTGCGCGAAGAGATGAAGTGCGCCGAGTGATACATCGGCGAGCCCGGATTACTCAGATCCCAGATGCCGCCAACATCGCTGTGGCGCTCGAACTGCTCGTAGGGAATACCGAGCCGTTTCAAGGCTCGCGCCACACTCAGGCCGGCCGGGCCGGCGCCAATAATGCAGATCACGCCGGCGCGATCGGTGACCTGGTGCTCAGGCATCAACAGGGAAGTCATGACAATTTACTCCGGAAAACGGTATCGCTGATGCCGGAGATTGAAGCAAACCCCCTTGCCTGCTCGTCAGGGTCATGCAGGTCAGAATGGGGGGCAAACCGGACAGAGACTACAGTCGGATATCCGAATTCCGGGCCAGCACCCGCGCCAATACATCCTGCATGCGCTGCAGTCGCTCTTCCTTTTCCGCGATATCTACCGCCGGAGCTTCCTGTGCTCTGGCTGCCTCAATGTCTCGCTTCAGGCGGGCCATATCGTCATCAGCAGCTTTGAGAACAACAGGAAGAGCCGCACGGCGCTGCTTCAATGTCTGTTCGCGAATCTGCTCCGATGGAATGGGCGGCACAAACACATCAGGCATGGCTTCGTCGCGCGTGCTGATGCTTAACGCGACAGCGCTGTGCTTGATTGCGGCTGATGCGCTTGCTGGAGCGGCCTCGCGGCTCGTCCAACCCAACCAGAAGACAGCGCCAAGGGCAGCGAGGACCGCTACAGAAAAGGCAGATTTCATACGGCGGTCGAATCCGTCAATTGCCTGCGCAGGCGTTCAAGAGCCGGCATCGGCAGACCGTGGCGCCACCCAAGACGAATATAGGAGTCCAGCATCAGAAGGCTTTGCGTCCTGACCTTGCCGTAGTGGTAGCGCAGCAGACTTTCCAGATCGAACGGCAGGAGCTGCCGGATCAAGGGCAGGAGCAGCTTCCAGGCCAAGGGGCTCAGCAAGGGTTTGAATAGACGAGCATCAGCGCCCGCATGCTTTTCGGCGACTGCCAGCGCTTCGCGGGAAGCCGCCAGCCCCACGCCAAAAATCGAGCTGGCCGTAAAGCCAGCCAAATGCCACTCGTTGACCTCCAAAGCCGCAATCAGCGGCTGCATCATCGCCGGGGCACCGGCTGCTGCTCTATTAAAATCCGGCACCGCTTTCGCTGTCATGCCACCCGCCTGGAGTGCGGCAACAACAGCGCCTGCTCGCTGCGCCTCGCCACCAAACAAACCAGGTGCCAGCGGTGGCAGGTAATAGGCGATGCCTTCCGGGCCCGTGCAGCCCGGCAACGGTGACTGGAAGCTGATAAAGGTAATCAGGCCCTGCACGACCTGCTCGGCAGGTACATGCTTTCGTACATAGTCAGCATCCTCGAGATCAGGCTGCAGGCAGACCACCGTGGCCTGACCCACGGATGCCAGAACTCGGGCCGCCAGCTCGCCGCGCATGGCATTCGATGGCAGCGCCAACCAGACCTGATCCCAGTGCTGAGCAAGCACGGCTGCCGGCTCAGTGACCAGACCAAAGCCATGGAAATCCTGACGCCGGGTACGCCAGTGGCCCAGGCGATACATCGTGGCTCCGCTACGCAGCGCCTCTGCGTACTCAGCTTTCACAAAGAAGCTCACCTCATGGCCGGCCTGCGCCAGATGCCATGCATAAACCTGCCCCACCGCACCCGCACCCACGACCAAAATCTTCATGACTCATCCTTTTTTATGCGTAATTGCGCTGCACGCTTATCCGCGCGGGCGCACTGAAATGCCCAGGCGGTCTGTGACCTTGCCATCGAAAGTGCCGGTGGAATTGAAGCGACGATACTGCGTCTTCCATCGATCCCAAGTCTCCGGATACAGACTGCGCACCTGGTCTTCGCTGGTCAGTGAGTTCGTGTCTAGCCCCCAATGCGGACGCGCATTGAACGCTTGCAAATCAATCTTTCGATGCGTGTTCAGCAAGATCATGCCCTTCTTGCAGTCACGCAACACGATGATCTCCATGAACGCCGTATCGTGGCCCTGCTGCATGGCGATCAAACCAGCCGACTGCTTCACAAAGCGAATCGCGATGGGTGCCGTCTGCGCAATGCCCTTGGCATACAACGCATCATTGATCGTGAATGAGCGCTCAATGGCCGGAATGATCTGGTCGAGCCGGAAGGCCGTTTCAGTCGCATAAGCTGGCGTACTGTTGAGTGCCGCACCGATGTTGAACACTTTGTAGCTGACATTCGTATAGCCGGTGTCCAGCTGTGTGTTCATGGATGACTCCAGGACGGTTGGCGCCAGACCCGGAAAAACATCCAGAATCAGCCCCAGAGGCTCGCCAAACAGGGCGGCCAAGCTGCCGGCGAAAGTGGCTCCCGGTTGACCACGCTCGGACTCCGGCTGCTCGGGCAGCGGCGTATAGGAGCGATAACGATCCGTGATGACTACATTGTGATCGCCATTGGCATCGGGATAAGGCGAGTAGAAAAACTCCCAATGTTCTGGTGAGGGCTGATTTTCGTAGACCGGCAGACCATGGGTAATACGATCGAGATACCCACCCGGCTTCCTCAGCTCAGACCATTTGATGGCACGACGCACCTCACGCAGCCAGAACTTCTGATCAGTCTTCAGTGTCACCGAATAGACAACCCCCATAGAGCCGATGGCGATGCGTGCCGCATTGAAGGCGTCGTCATCCTGGATGAGTTGCACCGGGATGCTGGCATCCTCCTCCAGCGTTCCCGGCCAAGTCGCAGGGCTGGTTATGCCGTTGCTGGGCTCGATCTGCACCATCGCACCGCCGTCCACGACCATTTGCAGGCTTAGCGCCTGATCGGCGATGGGGCCGTAAGCCAGGCCGGAACCGTGAGTGGCCGTCATCATGACGCCCGCCAGTGTCTGCCCGTCGTATCCGCCCATGTTGAACAACGCACGACCATGACTGTCGAGATAGGTATTTAGATCGGCGATCTTGATCCCGCTTTCAACGCGCACCAGTCCCGGCGCATCAGAGCTTTTGAGGCGACTGGTGTCCAGCGTCAGGGGCTGGTTGAGCTGCTCCGGCGTCATCAGCACTTCGTTGGTGATGGCAATATCAGACATGGAATGACCGCTGCCCGTCATGCGCACGCGCCGGCCATTGCTGCTGGCCTGACGGATGTAGTCCGTCAATTGCCGGGCGCTATCAGGCTGCAGCAGAGCCTGCGGAGTGACCTTCTCAGTCTTGAAATCGTTTGACCACAGGGTCGCTGAGCCGCCTATTGCCGCGACAGCAACCAACAGTGCCGCGATACCGACAACGCTCTTGGACTTGCTGCCCAAAACTGCCTTCATGAGCAAGTGACGCATGTAGCTCCCCCCTTCATCATTAGATCGGAAGAGCACACGTCTGAACTCCAGTCACACTTGATGATCTCGTA
>CALEYY010000173.1 GCA_937928295.1 uncultured Moraxellaceae bacterium | reverse complement strand
TCAAGACGGCGGTAGCCTATCACCCGACATCGCTGGTTAATTCGTTGGGCGAGTATCTGGCTGGCTTGGGCAAGACTCAGCTGCGCATCGCTGAAACCGAGAAATACGCGCACGTGACCTTCTTTTTAAGCGGCGGTCGCGAAGAGCCTTATGACGGCGAAACGCGCATTCTAGTGCCATCTCCCCAGGTAGCGACCTACGATTTGCAGCCAGAGATGAGTGCTGGCGAAGTGACTGACAAGCTGCTGGCCGCGATTGCCTCCGGCGAGCACGATGTGCTGATTTGCAACTACGCCAATGGCGACATGGTTGGCCATACCGGTGACTTTGATGCTGCCGTGAAGGCCTGCGAGATGCTGGATACCTGCATCGGCCGCTTGGCCGAGGCGGTGCGTCAGGCCGGCGGTGACATGCTGATCACGGCAGATCACGGTAATGTTGAACAGATGCGTGATCATGCCACGGGCCAGGCGCATACCGCGCACACCTGTGAGTTGGTGCCTTTTGTCTACCTCGGGCAGCAGTCGTGCGTTGAGATTGCGCAGAACGGTGTGTTATCGGATGTGGCACCGACTTTGCTGCATCTCATGGGGCTGCCACAGCCACCAGAAATGACAGGTCGCAATCTCGTCGTGGCGGTTTGATTCAGCGTTAAGGAAGTCTCATGCGGTTTTTTTCGTTATTTGCCTTGTTGCTTGCTTTTTGCCTGTCGCCCAGCGCGTGGGCGGAGTCCACGGGGCAGTTGCGCGCGCAGGCACAGTCGGCAAAGTCTGATCTGGCCAGCGTGCAGCGTGAAATCAAGACAGCGCAAAAAAAGCTGCGCCTGACCCAGGGCGAGCGCAACAAGCAGCTGGCGGCGTTGAAACAGGCGCAGCTGCAGATTAATGTGCTGGAAAAATCGCTGGCCGCGAGCGCGAAAGAAAAGCGTCAGCGCGAAGATCGCATGGTGGTCTTGAAGCAGCGCCAAACCGAGCTTTCGGCTGCCAAGCGGGGTCAGTTGGCGCAGCTCAAGGCGGATGTGCAGCAGTCCTATCGCGCCGGTCATGACGACTATTTCAAGTTGCTGCTGAATCAGGAAAATCCGGCCCTTTTTGCGCGTCAGCTACGCTATTTCGGTTACTTGCAGAAAGCGCGCAGCGAGCGCATTACCGAGCTGGATGGCACGCTGACGGAATTGGCGGCACTGGAAATTGAAGAAAAGGAACAAATCGCGCGTCTGGAAGAGCTGGCGGTGAAGCTTACGCAAGAGCAGACCCAGCTCAACTCGGCAAAAGAGCAGCGCTCGGCCGCGTTGAAGATACTCAACAGCGAGATCAAGGAGCAGGACAAAAACCTGAAATCGCTGAAGCAGGATCAGGCTGCGCTGCAATCGCTGATGCGTCGTCTTGAGCGTGTGGCGCGTGAGCAGGAGCGTCAGGAGCAGCAACGGCGTCGCAATGAAGAGCGCGCCGCGAAAGAGGCCAGCAAGGGCTCGAATAAGCCAATCAAGCCGGCGCCAGCCGAGAAGGAAACTGTCTGGAGTCAGGAGCCGGATTACACCGCGCCGTATCGCGGCAATTGCAGTTTGCCGGCTTCCGGTGGCATCCGTGCTCAGTTCGGCTCGGCGCGCGGTGGCGGCCTGCGCTGGAACGGCATCGTGATCGCAGCAGCCTCCGGCGCGCCGGTAAAAGCAGTGAAGTCCGGCAAGGTGCTGTATGCGGACTTCCTGCGCGGCTACGGCAAGCTCGTGATTGTTGATCACGGTCACGGCTTCATGTCGCTCTACGGCTACAACCAGAGCTTGCAGGTCACCGTTGACGATAATGTGTCGGCCGGTCAGACGCTGGCGTCAGTCGGTGCCGGCAACGGCGATACCGAATCGGGCCTGTACTTCGAGACGCGTCTGCGCGGTCGTCCGAGCCAGCCCGGCAACTGGTGCAACTACTGATCGCTGGTGCTGATCAGAGTTGCGCTCTTCAGAGGCGCATCGTGATCCCGCGTTCGGCCAGATACTGCTTGGCCTGCGGGATGCTGTATTCGCCGAAGTGAAAGATGCTGGCGGCGAGCACGGCATCGGCACCGCCTTCGAGGATGCCATCGGCCAGATGCTGCAGGTTGCCGACGCCACCAGAGGCGATCACCGGCACATTTACGGCGTTGGTGATGGCACGCACCAGCGGCAGGTCGTAGCCGGCCTTGGTGCCATCCGCGTCCATGCTGGTCAGCAGAATTTCCCCCGCCCCGTATTCCGCCATGCGAACGGCCCAGGCCACGGCGTCGATGCCAGTACGATTGCGTCCGCCATGCGTGAAGATCTCCCATCGGCCCGGCTCGCCAGCGGCTGAGACGCGCTTGGCATCGATCGCGGCCACGATGCACTGGGCACCGAACCGCTGCGACGCTTCGGCGACGAACTCGGGGCGCTTCACCGCGGCCGAGTTGATGCTGACCTTGTCGGCACCGGCATTGAGCATGCGACGGATGTCTGCCACTTCGCGGATACCACCACCGACGGTGAGCGGCACGAAGACCTGCGAGGCCATGCGCTCGACGGTGCGCGCCATGGTGTCGCGACCTTCGACGCTGGCGGTGATGTCGAGGAAGGTGATCTCGTCAGCACCCTGCTCGTCGTAGCGGCGTGCGACTTCGACGGGGTCGCCGGCATCGCGGATATCGAGAAATTTCACCCCTTTGACGACGCGCCCTTGATCAACATCGAGGCAGGGAATAATGCGCTTGGCGAGACTCATGCGGGAATACCGTGATTTGCAGGCGGCAATTTTAGCATGGGTCGCCGGCCCGACTATAATGCGCCCCACTTTGTTATCCATCGAGCGCTGCCTGTGTCGGTAAATTCATCGCATTACGATGTCGTTGTCATTGGCGGCGGCGCGTCCGGCCTGATGTGCGCGATGGCGGCCGGCCAGCGCGGCCGGCGTGTGCTGGTGCTCGACAGCAGCAACAAGATCGGCAAGAAGATTTTGATGTCTGGCGGTGGTCGCTGCAATTTCACCAACTATTTTGTCGAGCCGGACAACTTCCTCTCGGCGAATCCGCAGTTCTGCATTTCGGCGCTGAATCGCTACACCCAGTGGGATTTCATCGCGCTGGTCGAGAAGCATCGCATCCCGTATCACGAGCGGCTGCATGGCCAGCTCTTCTGTGACGAGTCGGCGAAAGACATCCTGGCGATGCTGGTCAGCGAGTGCGAGCAGGTCGGCGTGCAGATCAAGACGCATTGCGAGATCCAGCAAGTGCAGGCGCGCGATGCCTTGCCGATGCGCTTTGCGCTGACCACGACGCAGGGCAAGTTCAGTGCCGAGTCGCTGGTGGTGGCCAGCGGCGGGTTGTCGATTCCGACCTTGGGCAGCAGCGGCTTTGGCTATGATTTGGCGAAGCAGTTCGGCCATAGCGTGCTGCCGCTGCGTGCAGGGCTGGTGCCGTTCACCTTCAGCGATGGCGTCAAGGCCGTGACCGAGCGGCTCAGCGGTCTTGCCGTGCCGGTCAGCCTCAGTGCTGCAGATGCTACCTTTACGGAGAATCTGCTGTTTACGCATCGCGGCCTGAGTGGGCCGGCGGTGCTGCAAGTGTCGAACTACTGGCAGCTGGGCGAGAGCATTCGCATTGATCTGCTGCCGGGCGAAGACATCGAGGCGTGGCTGAAAGAGCAGAAGCGACTGCATGCCAAGAGCCTGCTGCGGACGCTGCTCAGCGAGCGGCTGGCGAAGGCGCTGGTGCTGGAGTTGCAGGCCTTGCTCTGGCCAGACTGGGCCGAGACGCCGATGGCGGCCATCCCGGATGCGGCTTTGGTCGAGCTGGCGCAGCAGCTGCAAGCCTGGACGCTGAAGCCGGCGGGCACCGAGGGCTATCGCACGGCGGAAGTGACGCTGGGCGGGGTCGATACGCACGAGCTGTCATCGCGCACGATGGAGAGCAAACGGCAGGCCGGGCTCTATTTCATCGGCGAAGTGGTGGATGTGACCGGCTGGCTGGGCGGCTACAATTTTCAGTGGGCGTGGTCATCGGGCCATGCGGCGGGTCAATTTGTTTGAGGGCGGGTCATGAACGAAAAGCGCTTTGTGGACCCGCTCCAGGGTGTGACGCTGGAAAATATGCTGACGCATCTGGTGGCGCGCTACGGCTGGGTGGAGATGGGGCGCGTGGTGGATATCCGCTGCTTCAACGACAACCCCAGCATCAAGTCCAGCCTGACTTTCTTGCGCCGCACACCGTGGGCGCGCGATAAAGTGGAAGAGCTGTATCGCCGCAGCCTCTAGAATACGCGGCTGAATTATCGAGCGGCATTGCCGGGCTGCGCCGCTCCTACCGAGATACCGAGAACAGACATCATGCTGCGACTGACCGACCTCAAGCTGCCACTGGAGCACAGTGACGACGCCCTGCGCGCTGCCATCCTGCTGCGCCTGGGCGTGAGCGCGAACGAGCTGCTCGGCTACAGCGTCTACAAGCGCAGCTACGATGCCCGCAAGCGCGGCCACATCGTGCTGATCTACAGCCTGGATGTGGCGCTGAGCAACGAAGCCGCCGTGCTGGCCCGACTGGCTGGCGATGCTCATGTCGGCGTAAGATCGGAAGAGCACACGTCTGAACTCCAGTCACACTTGATGATCTCGTAT
>CALEYY010000172.1 GCA_937928295.1 uncultured Moraxellaceae bacterium | reverse complement strand
TGCTCTTCCGATCTCGTTCGACGAACTGCTCCGCAGCGGGTTCCCGGCGCGACTGCATGTGCGCGCCGAGCTGTGGACGATCGGCCGCTGGTTCGACGATGTGCTCGGTCGCGTGGAATGGGACATCGTGGTGCGCTACGACGCGATCGACCGCACGTACGAAGTGGCGCGCTTCGTGGCGGGGCGCCTGATGCCGTTGGGCAGCTACGTGCGCTTTTCTGACGCGCGCGCGGCCAGCGAACTGCCGTATCTGCCGGCGCTCGCCGCACCACCACGCGGGAGAAAGAGCTACGTGGCGGTGCAGGCGGAATTGCAGACGCTCGATGTGAGCGATCTCGATGAGCTCGAGCCCACCGGCGTCGGCCAGACGGAACACGCATCGCTCGGTGACGTACAGCACGCGCTGCCCGCGCTGGCGGGCTTTTGATTTTGCTTTTGCTTCCCCTTGGCGGCGCGCTCCGCCATGTCTCTTGCCGAGTGGGCCTGGTCGGCGGCGCGGATGGCGAGGCGCTGCTGGGCTGGCTGAAGCAAGGAGTGAAAGACGGCACGATCCGGGCACTGCCCGCCGAAACCTATGCATCCCTGCTGATCGGGCAGGCGGAGAATTATTGCAAGGCGTGGCTGTCTGGGCGTGTTAAAGGCAGTCCGCTGGATTACGCAGACACCTTCACCGACGCCGCGTGGCGATCCGTTGGCGTTTATTGACGACCGATGACCAGCTCCCGTCGCCGCGCCCTGCCCGAGATCGACAGCGACCGTTGCACCGGCTGCGGACGCTGCGTGGCCGCCTGCCCGCCGCATGTGCTGTGGCTGGAGACCGACGGGCCAAATGGCCTGGGCCGGAAAAGCGCCATCCTGCACGATGAACCCGGCTGCACCAGCTGCGCCAAATGCGTGGTGGCCTGCCCCTTCGATGTCATCAGCTTGGTGCGCCGCGCTTAACGCAGGCGACTGATGTTGACGATCGTGCGGTCAGCCTCCACGGCCCGGGCGCGGAGCTGACCGCAACCGCCCTCCACATCCTGCCCGGCGCTGTTGCGCACCCGGCTGAGCACGCCGCGATGGTTCAGATAGCGCACGATCTCGACCGTGCGTTCGTAGTCCGGGCGCTCATAATCATCACCTTCCAGACTGTTGAACGGGATGAGATTGAGCACCGCGTACTTGCCCTTGAACAGGCGCAGGATTTCGTCCAGCTCGTCCTGGCCATCGTTGATGCCCTTGAGCAGCGTCCACTGCACCTGGATCGGATAGCCGACGCGACGGGCATAGGCCTCGCCCAGTTCCATCAGCTCATCCGGCGCAATCTTCGGCGCTTTCGGCAGCAGATGCTCGCGCAGATCGGCCTTGGTGGTGTGCAGCGACAACGCCAGCGCCGGCTTCACGCGCAGCTCGGGCAGGCGCTCGAACACGCGCAAATCGCCGACCGTGGAAAACACCAGATTCTTGTGGGCGATACCGCCCAGCGTGCCGAGGATCTCGATGGCTTCCAGCACATTGTCGAGGTTGTGCGCGGGCTCGCCCATGCCCATGAACACGACCTTCTTCACCGGCCGTCGCCGCCGCGCCTGCACCACCTGCGCGACGATCTCCAGGCTGCTGACCTGACGCAGCAGGCCACTCTTGCCGGTCATGCAGAAACGACAGGCCACTGCGCAACCGACCTGCGACGATACGCAAACGCCATCACGCGGCAGCAGCACGGTCTCGACCATCTGACCATCGGGGATGTCCACCAGCAGACGCGCTGAGCCATCGGTACCGGGATGCTCGGAGCGCACGCGGGCCAGCGCATCCAGATCAGCGCTAAGCGAAGGCAAGCCGGCACGCACCGACTTGGGCAGGAAATCGTTGGTGGGCTGATGCCGTCTGCCCGTATCCAGCGGCAGGCCTTGCAGCCAGGCACGGATGATCACATCGCGGTGGACGGGACGAGCGCCGAGGTCGGCGAGGCGTTGATGAAGGTCGGAGAGGCGCATGGGCGCGGAGGTTAACAGCTGGGCCATCCTCAATGAAGCCCTGCAGACACACCGGCTGCTGGCAACGAGCCTCTGAACTGCGTCATGATTGGCACTGGCTTTTTGTCTCCGCCGAGAATTGCATGATTGTTCGTCCACGCCAGCACTGGCTGCGCATGTTGTTCATCTGGCGCGGATCGGTGCTGCCGCACATCTTGCCGCAACTGGTCACCGTCACCGGCATCGCCATATTGGTCACAGTGCTGCATGGCGAACTGTTTCAGCTCAAAGTGCCGCTGACCTTTGTGCCGTTCACGCTGATCGGCGTAGCGCTGGCCGTTTTTCTGGGCTTCAGGAACAGCACCAGCTACGACCGCTACTGGGAGGGGCGCAAGCTCTGGGGCAGCATTCTCGCCGAAAGTCGCACACTGACCCGCCAGATCATGACGCTGCCTCAGGCGATGGATGCCACAGAGCAGCGCCAGCTGGTGCTGACGCTAGTCGCGATCGCCTACAGCCTGCGCCATCAATTGCGCCAGACCGACGCCCGCGCTGACCTGCAACGCCTGCTGCCAGCGGATGTCTGCGAGATGGCGCTGGCCGCGCGCTTTGCCCCCAACGCGCTGGTGCTGCACTTGGCGCGTCAGCTGCAAACGCTGCGACAACAGCAGCAACTCGACCCCATCCTTGCCGCCGAGATGGAGCAGCCGCTGGCCCGCCTCACCGACGCCATCTGCGGCTGCGAACGGCTCAACGGCACACCCCTGCCCTATGCCTACACGGTGATCCTGCACCGCACCGTCTACCTGTACTGCTTCCTGCTGCCTTTTGGCCTGGTCGATGCCATCGGCTGGACAACACCGATCATGGTCACCTTCATCGCCTATACCTTCTTTGCGCTGGAAGCCCTGAGCGATGAGCTGGAGGAGCCGTTCGGCACCAGCGCCAACGACCTGCCGCTGGAAGCCCTGAGCGTGATGATCGAGACCACGCTGCGCGAAATGCTGGGTGACAAAACGCTGCCGGCGCCGGTGACGCCGGTGGGGTATGTGCTGTTGTGAGTGGCTAGATCAGCACATCACTATTTTTCGACCGTCACCACCAGTGCCTGAATCTTGCCATCCACAGCACCCGCGCCGAATCGTTGCGCCAGCGCGGCGGCGGCTTTGTCAGTCGCCTCGCCCAATCGCGAGGCATCGCGCGCTTCGATCTCGCTGCGCAGCGGCGAGCCCTGGCAATAGCCAGTCGCAGGCTCGCGAGCTGATGGAGCCCGGCTGCGCGCCGTGAGAGTGTCTATCCGGGGCGGCTTGATGAACCCGGCAACCGCCAGCTCCTGCGCGATGACCAAGCGATCGTGGTAGCCGTAGGGGGCGCGTGCGAGGAATCGAGGCGGATCGTCCGGGAAGACAGTCTCCATTGCCGTCGAAATGGTGTCGGCGAATTCGTTGTCCGGGAGGCCGTCCCAGACATTGAACAGAAAGACGCCGCCCGGCTTGAGCACGCGGCGCGCTTCGGCAAATGCCCTGGCCTTGTCCGGGAAGAACATCACGCCGAACTGGCAAACGACGGCATCGAACTCGCCATCATCGAACGGCAAGGCCATGGCATCGGCCTGCTGCCAGCGCACCGGTCGCGCCGTGCCTACCGCGGCAGCCTGATCGAGCATGGCCTGATTCAGGTCAGTGGCCACGATGGTCATGTTTTCGTTGGGGATGCTGGCGAGCGCACGCGTCACCACGCCGGTGCCCGCCGCCACTTCCAGGATCCGGGAGGCGTTCATGGCGCCGACACGACGCTTCAAATCCGCCGCGTAGGGCTCAAAGATCAGCGGGACGAGATGAGACTCGTAGAGCTTCGGAATTGATCCGGAGAAGACTTTATCGATATCTGACATGGCTAGACTCCTGTAATGCAGGAACAGCAATGTGCTCAGGGCATCACGCCGGCAGGGCACTTTGGAATAGCAGGAACAGCATACAACTGTTGGTGATATCTTGGGCTATGTTTGCTTTGACCCGGAGCGGCTGCATAAACCAGCTTAGGTCGCAACGCTCCATTCTTCAGGAGATAGCACATGAATCGATACCGAAGTGCCTTGCCGCAGCTTGCCGGGTCGCTTTTTCTGACCGACGGCGGCCTCGAAACCACCCTGATCTTCCACGAAGGATTGGTGCTTCCAGACTTCGCTGCATTCCACCTGTTAAAAACGCCCGAAGGCGAAGCGGCACTTCGCAAGTATTTCCGCACCTATGCGGAGATTGCGCGTCGCTTAGGGACCGGCCTGATTCTTGAAAGCGCCACCTGGCGAGCCAACCCAGACTGGGGCGGGAAACTTGGCTACACAGCCGGAGAGCTAGCCGATGTAAACCGCAGAGCGATCAGCCTGCTTGAGCAGATTCGGAGCGAGTACGAAACCGAACAAACGCCAGTAGTCATCAGCGGATGCCTAGGCCCTCGCGGGGACGGCTATGTCCCTGATCGCGCCATGTCGGCGCAGGAAGCAGAGCGCTATCATCAGGCGCAAATGACAACATTTGCTGACTCCGCCGCAGACATGGTGTGTGCCATCACCATGAACTATGTGGAGGAAGCCATTGGAATCGCGCAAGCAGCCCAGCGCGCGGGCATGCCCGTTGCCATTTCCTTCACGGTGGAAACCGACGGCAAGCTCCCGACCGGCCAGACCCTGAAGGCAGCGCTCGCGCAGGTGGACGATGCTACATCTGGCTACCCCTGCTACTACATGATCAACTGCGCTCATCCCACTCATTTTGATCAGGTGCTTGCGGAGGGGGAACCGTGGTTGCAGCGAATTCGCGGCCTTCGGGCGAACGCCTCCCGAATGAGCCACGCTCAACTGAATGAAGCTCCCGAGCTAGATGCGGGAAATGCGATCGAGCTCGGGCAGGAATACGCCGATCTAAAGAGGCAGTTAGCACATCTGAATGTGATGGGCGGCTGTTGCGGCACCGATCATCGACACATCGAACAGATTGCTTCAGTCTGTTTGCCGCTCTTCCGGAGTTTGACCTGACAAGGCGCTGCGGCAGAAGAGCGGCTGAGCTTGGCCGACTCCGACCTGAAGCAGACGGATGGGGCTTCCGCATCCTTATTGGTAGTTGCCCGAATGGCTCAGCGCTGGCATGCTCAAGTCGTGAAGATGTTGCGGTATTTGTCGGCAAGGAGTGCTGTGTCAGGTTTTTCAAGCCATTGAAACAGCTGAGTTCTCTCCTCTCCCTCCGATGTTATGCAGCAATCCAGATCGGAAGAGCACACGTCTGAACTCCAGTCACACTTGA
>CALEYY010000171.1 GCA_937928295.1 uncultured Moraxellaceae bacterium | reverse complement strand
CCGCCTGCACTTCACTTTCCCGCAACCGGCCGACATCAGCGCGCATACCAAGCTGTTCCGCTGCCCGCTCGCCTTTGGCCAGCCCTGCAGCGAAATTCTGTTGCCGCTGAACATCTTTACGCTGGCGCTGAATCATGCCGATCCGACCTTGAGTGCCATGCTGGAGCAACAAGCTACAGCCCTGATAACAGCACTGCCACAGCCTGGCGAATTCACGCGATGCTTGCGCGAGGTGCTGGTGCGAGCGCTACAAAGCGGCAAAGCGAGCGCCAACACCATCGCGAGTGAGCTGGCTATGTCGCGCCGCACGCTGCATCGTCGGCTGAGCGAACATGGGCTGGACTTCAGCACGGTGCTGCAGCGCGTGCGCGAGCAACTGGCCCGACAGTATCTCGGCGAGGCCGGCCTCAGCCTAACGGATATTGCCCTGCTGCTGGGCTACACCGAGCAAAGCACCTTCACGCGGGCATTCAAGCAGTGGACAGGCGAGACGCCGCTGCGCTTTCGTCAGAACGCACGAAGCAACAAGCCGGCATGAATGGGGTTTTTGCCCATCGTCAGCTGTCCAATAAACACACAGCCCCGATCGCAAACAGACAATCACACTTGCAGGCGCGGCCCCGCCTGAGTAGGGTGCAGACTACTGCCCGCTGGCCGATAACTGTTTTATGCACATGATTGATACCTGGTGGGCCTGGCGCGATTGGCTGGCGCTGAACCCGGACTGGACGCTGTACCTGATCTTCGGCCTTGCGGCACTGGAGTCGCTGGCCGTCATCGGCTCCATCGTCCCAGCCATTCCCTTCATGATCGGGCTCACGCTGCTGGCCGGGCATACCGGCATCGATGTGTATCAGGTGCTGATGTTTGCCTGCGCCGGGGCCATGTGCGGCGATGGCATCAGCTATGCCATCGGCCATCATTTCAAGCACCGCATCGAGCATGTCTGGCCCTTCCGCAAGAACCCGCACTGGCTGGCGGCGAGCGAAGCCTTTGTTGAGAAACATGGCGGCAAGGGTCTGATTTTCGGTCGTTTCATCGGCCCCATTCGTGCTTTTGTGCCGCTGGCAGCGGGCATTTTCCAGATGCCGCTTCAGCGTTTCCTGTTTTACAACATCGTGTCCGCCCTGCTCTGGGCACCGCCCAATATTCTGCCCGGCTACTTTGCCGGGGCCGCCGTGGAAAGCCCGCTGCTGCCCGGTAAGCATCAGCTCATGTTCATCGCCGCGATACTGATGAGCATTGCCAGCCTGGTCTGGCTGCTGCCGCGCCTGAACAGCGCCACGCGCGCCTGGCGGCAAAGCCATGCACCGCACAATGCCGGCCTCTTTGCCTCGGCCGAGGGCGCGCCCGAAAACCAGTTCATGACGCTGCTGGTGGCCCTCATCGGGCTGTTCAGCTTTACCGTGGTGGCCTTGAATCTGCGCAGCTTCCAGCCCATGGATCTATGGCTGACCCAGGAGCTGACGCGCCTGCGCCAACCGTCCATCGACTGGCTGTTCACCGCCTTCTCGCTGCTTGCCGATGCCCGCGCCCTGCTCACGCTGGGCGGCCTGGTGGCACTCTGGCTGCTGCTGCGCCGCGAATGGCGCGCGCTCAACTTCATCGTCATCGCCAGCCTGCTCTGCCTAACCCTGCCCATGATGCTGCAATGGCTGTTTGGCGTGCCCGGCCCCATACCCTTGTTTGCCATTCGCGATGACGCCTCCTTTCCCAGCGGCCATGCCTTCTCGGTGACACTGCTCTGGGGCCTGTTCTATGTGATGGTCACGCGCAGTTTTCTGCCCGAGCTGAAGCCTTGGGCGCTGGCCATCAGCCTCACACTCATCACCTTTACCGCCATCTCCCGCGCCTTTCTCGGGCTGCACTGGCTCAGCGATGTGCTGGCTGGGCTGTCGCTGGGCTTGTGCGTGCTCGCCATCCTGCGCTGGGCCTGGTATCGCGGTGCCGGCTTCCAGCGCGTCGGACGCTGGGAGCCATCGCTGGTCGTACTCGCGGCTCTGTTGCTGTCGGGCTGCCTGTGGCTGCGTCACAGCTGGGCATCCGCCCTGATTCCCTACACGGTGCTCGGCACCGGAGGCTGAGCATGTCTTCCTCCCTGTTTCTGCGCACGCTGGATCGTATCGAAGCCCTCGGCAATCGCCTGCCACCGCCGGCCTGGCTGTTTGTCTGGCTCTGCGGCATCGTGCTGGTGGCATCGGCTATCGCTGCCGGGCTGAACTGGCAAGCGACCTGGCCGGATGGCAGCAAGACCATCACCGCCGTCAACCTGATCTCGCTGGTCGGCCTCAATCATCTCTTCAATGACACCGTCACCAACTTCACCGGCTTCGCGCCGGTCGGCAATGTGCTGGTGGCGATGCTCGGGCTCGGCTTGGCAGAACGCTCCGGTCTGCTCGCGGGGCTGCTGTCATCGCTGGTACGACTGAGTGGCGTGCGTGCCCTGCCTACGGTCGTGGCCTTTGCCGGCGTGATGTCGAGCATTGCCGTCGATGCCGGCTATGTGGTGGTGATTCCGCTCGCCGGCCTGCTGTTTCAGCGTGCCGGACTGCCGCCGCTGGCCGGCATCGCCTGTGCCTTTGCCGGGGTATCCGGCGGCTTCTCGGCCAACCTGCTGATCGGCCCGGTCGATGCCCTGCTCGCTGGCATCGCCACCGAAGCTTTGCAGACGGTGAAACCGGGCGCGGAAGTGGCGGTCACCGCCAACTACTACTTCATGCTGGCGTCCACGGTCTGGGTCACGCTCATCGTGTCTTGGGTCAATCATCAGTTCGTCATGCCGCGCCTCACGGCCAGTGCAGCGGCCGGCACAGAAGCAGCAGCCGATCTGGCGGACAGCCATCTGCACCCGGCCGGCGCTCGTGCCGTTCTGCTGTGGACGCTGGCGGTGGTGGCCTTCGCGCTCGCCGGTCTGCTACCCGCCGATGGCTTTCTGCGTGGCGAAGACGGCAGCGTGACAAAGTCGCCACTGATTCATGGCGTGGTGGTGCTGGTGGCAATCTACGCCGGTGTTGCCGGCATTCTTTATGCGCGCTTCAGCGATCGCTGGAAGCGCAGCAGCGATGCCGTTCCGGCGCTGGAAGAAACGCTGAAAACGCTGGCGAGTTATCTGGTGCTGATGTTTTTTGCGGCGCAGTTCGTGGCGTATTTTCAGTGGAGCCAGATCGGCCAGCTGGTCGCCATCAGCGGCGCCGAACATCTGCGCGCGCTGGCCTGGTCGCCGGTGGTGTTGCTGCTGCTCTTTGGTCTGTTCACGGTCGCGCTGGATCTGCTGATCGGCTCGGCATCGGCGAAATGGGCGTTGATGGCGCCCATTTTCATTCCCATGTTCTTTCTCGCCGGCATCCCTGCCGAAGGCACGCTGGCGGCTTATCGCGTGGGTGACAGCGTGGCTAACATCGTCACGCCGCTGATGCCCTACTTCGCCATGGTCGTGGCCTTCGCCCAGCGCTTCGAGCCGAAAGCCGGCATCGGCACGCTGATGGCGATGATGCTGCCGTACTCGCTGAGCCTGCTCATCGGCTGGGGCGGGCTGCTGGGGATTTGGCTGGGGATGGGGTGGCCGTTGGGGCCGGGCTGATTCTTAGCCTCTGCCACCCACGCGTCCCCGACACTGGAAAACACGCCGCAAGTACGCCCAGCCCGCGCGCTACATCGCGCGGTCGCTCACGCGGTTCGGCGCGATGCGCCGACAAACCCCGCGTTCGCCCATGTAGGCTCTCATGCGCCATCCATGGCGCATGACGGTTTTCCAGTGTCGGGGATGCACAGGTGAACAGCGCTCAAGGCCTGGGCAGCGGTGGAGTGGAAGTTTTAGCGCTCGGTGCTGCTCTTGCCCGCCTGAATCAGCTTCTGGCGGCGCTCGCCGGCTTTGCGGAACAGGCCGATGGCCCTGTTGCCCAGCTCGGGGAAGTTGCCGGCAAATTTCGCGGTGGCGCCGCGCCAGCCCGGTAGGGCGATTTCCATCGGGCGATCGCGCAGTACCGGCCCGAGAATGGCGTCGACCACTTCTTTCGAGCTGAGCGCACGCGGCCCGGAGAAGGTCAGCGCGGTTTGCGGCTTGCCCTGCTGGATGTCCAGCATCGGCGTCTGCACCGCGTCCGGACACACGGCCGTGACCGCGATGCCCTTGTCGGCCAGTTCCATGGCGGCGACCAGTGAATAGCCGCGCACGGCAAACTTGCTGGCGCTGTACAGACCCATGCCCGGTACCGGCGACAACGCCGCCAGCGACGCAATATTGATGATGTGGCCGCGACCGCGCGCCAGCATGCCCGGCACAATCGCCTGCGTGCCGAAAATCACGCCCTTCACATTGATGTCGAAGTGAAAATCGACCTCTGCTGCGGTGGCATCCTGAATCCAGTTTTCCTTCAGCACGCCGGCGATGTTGGCCAGCACATCAACCGCGCCATCCTCCGCCTCGACGCGCGCGACCAGTGCCTTCCAGGCCGCAGCATCGCGCACATCCAGCGTTTCCAGACGCAGCTGCGAGGACTCGTTCGCGAACGCTTTCAGTGCCTGCAAACCGGCCGGCTGCACATCGCAGGCACAGAGGCGATCACCGCGCGCCAGCAGCTGCTTCGCCAATTCCTGACCAATGCCCGAGGCTGCGCCCGTGACTATCCAATGTTGACTCATGCTGCGGCTCCTGCCTTGTTTGCTTTTTTAACAACGGTGAGATGACCAAATTCCTGCTCGCCGACCTTGAGCGTCGGCGTGGTGCCGGGAAACAGCCAGAACGCGGTCACTTCCGACGACGGCGCGACATTGGGGAAGCGCTCGTCCTTGGGGTTAGGCCCGGCCACGCTCTTTTCCTGAACCATGGAGATGTACTGGTCCACCACATATTCCATGGTGTTGCCGTTGATGATGATTTCGGCGCCGGTCTGCTTGGCGAACGCGGCCAGGCCAGGCGTGGTCGAATATTTCGGCTCATAGGCATCGAGGCTGACGCCGTTTTCACTGGTCACGATCAGGCCGGTATCGGCATGAGTCACGATGGAGTGATTGCCTTCGGTATGGCCCTTGGTGCGCATGATGGCCACCGAGCCATCGCCCAGCGCCACGCTGTCGTCGAGCAGAATCAGCTTGTCGTCGGGCACGCCGGCGATGCCTTCCGGGCAATACCACTGGTTCTGCCAGGGAATCAGCGCCTTCGCACTCTCCCACTCCTCGCGCATGGCCAATAGCTTGGCGTTCGGGAACAGCGCCTGCTGCCCGTTGCCGCCCAGCCAGCGCGTCACATT
>CALEYY010000170.1 GCA_937928295.1 uncultured Moraxellaceae bacterium | reverse complement strand
TGCAGCTGACCGCGCTGCTCGCCGCCGAGAATGCGCCGACGGCGGTGACCACGCTGGCGGACTACGCCGAGCAGTGCCGGCGCATCGCCGCCCGCTTCAGCGAATTTGCCCAAGCCAACCCGAACATGCTGCGGCTGGTGCTGCTGGAAGCCACCTCGATCGATGCCGAGATGACGCAGCGCGTGTTCACGCTGGTCAATACCAGCGGCCATCTGACGGCGGCCTATCTGGCCAATGGTGTGCAGCACGGCTTTCTGCGCGCCGATCTGGATACGCTGAGCACGGGCCATGCCATCGTTGGCGTCATCATGGCGGGCATGTTCCGTTTGCTGTCTGAGCCGGGCAATGCCGAGGTGCTCAAGCCCTATGCCGAAGCCTGTGTGCGCTTGCTGGTCGAGGGCATGGCGGCTCACTGATTTATTACGGAGACAGCGTCATGTCGGACTCTTGCGGTCACTCCTGCGCCAGCGATAAGCCGGTGGTTGATGCGCGCTATCGGCGCATTCTGATCATCGCCTTGCTGGTCAATCTGGCGATGTTCATCGTCGAGATCATGGCCGGCTCGGCAGCGAGTTCGAGCGCTTTGCTCGCTGATGCCCTGGACTTCCTTGGCGATGCCGCCAACTACGGCATCAGCCTGTATGTGCTCGGTCATGCCCTGGTCTGGCGAGCTCGCGCGGCCCTGTTGAAGGGGCTGACCATGGCGGCGTTCGGGTTATGGGTGATGATCAGCACGCTGCAGAGTGTGTTGCAGGGCTCCGTGCCCGAGGCTGAAACCATGGGTCTGGTCAGCGCGCTGGCGTTGCTCGCCAATGTCGGTGTGGCGCTGCTGCTGTATCGCTATCGCACGGGTGACAGCAACATGGCGTCGGTCTGGCTCTGCAGCCGCAACGATGCCATCGGCAATATCGCGGTCATGTTCGCCGCTGTCGGCGTCTGGGTGACGGCCAGCCACTGGCCGGATGCCATCGTGGCATTCGCCATGGCCTACCTGGCACTGAGTGCTGCGGTGCAGGTAATCAGCCGGGCCTTGAAAGAATTGCGTGCCGAGAGCGTGCCGTCATGACAGCCTGGATGCTTGGCCAGACATCGGCTTTGTTTGCGCTCACGGCGGTGGCTGAAATCGTGGGCTGCTACTTGCCTTATCTGTGGCTGAAGAAGTCGGGTTCGCCGTGGTTGTTGGTGCCCGCAGCCCTTGCTCTGGCGTTGTTTGCCTGGCTGCTGACGTTGCACCCGGCAGCCAGTGGCCGTGTTTATGCGGCCTACGGCGGTGTATACATTGTCGTGGCACTGCTCTGGTTGCGCTGGATCGAAGGCGTGACGCTGCAAATGAGCGACTGGATAGGAGCTGGCATCGCGCTGATCGGCATGGCGGTTATTGTGTCGGGCTGGAAAGCGGCGGCTTGAGTCTGCGGCATTGATAGAGGTGAGTTTTGATGCTGTATCTGATCTGCAAATACCTGATTACTGCCGGTGTGGTGGTGGCGGTCTCCGAAGCGGCCAAGCGCAGTGACCAGGCCGGTGCGTTGATCGCGGCCCTGCCGCTGGTGACCGTGCTGACGCTGATCTGGCTGCATGTCGAGCAGCAGCCGATGCTGAAAATTAGCAATCATGCGTATTACACCTTTTGGTATGTGCTGCCCACGCTACCGATGTTTCTGCTGTTTCCGTATGTGCTGCCGCGTTTGGGCTTCTGGTTGTCGCTGTTGGCGTCCGCTGTGCTCACGGCGGTGCTGTTTGCCCTGCTGGCGCTGGTCATGCGGCGCTTTGATGTGGTGCTTTGAACATCGCTTGACTCTGTAGCTGGCTTCAGACTGCAAGCTTGTGGTGTCGTCAACGAGATGCCACTACGGAGCCATACCATGAGCAATCCCTCTCACGCAGAGCACGCCTGCTGCTCACAGCAGGCCAAGGCTGTTTCCCCGGTTTCAAATGCACGCCTTGGCGCTGCGTCCACGCTGCACTGTCTGACAGGTTGTGCCATTGGTGAAATCATCGGTTTGACGCTTGGCGTCAGCCTTGGCTTGAATCCTTGGGTAACCATGGCGATGGCGACTGCGTTGTCTTATCTCAGCGGCTTTCTGCTAGGCCTCTGGCCGTTGGTGAAAACAGGCATCTCCTGGCGTTCTGCCTTGCAGGCCATCTGGCTCGGTGAGGTGATTTCAATCGGCGTGATGGAGCTGGCGATGAACTTCACCGACTATCATCTCGGCGGTATGACGGCCACATCGGTGTTTACGCCGGTTTTCTGGACGGGCTTGTTGCTGGCGTTGCCAGCCGGCTTCCTGGCAGCCTGGCCGGTGAATGTCTGGCTGCTGTCGCGACAGATCAAGAAGCCGTGCCACTGAGCTTGTCTTGAGTCGTGACGGCCTCACGCCAGATGAACCGCCTTGACGCCCTCGATGATCGGGCAGCCGGCAATCGGCCCGCAGCCTGAACATTGATGCTCCAGCTTTGCCAGCGCATCACGGATGGCGGTGAGCTGGCGGATTTTCTCGCTGAGGTCGGCCAGCCGGTGCTGCACACGCTCACGAACTTGCTGTTTGGTGCCACCACCATCCTGCAGTTGCAGCAGCTCGGCGATGTCGTCGAGCGTGAAGCCGAGGGCCTTGGCCTTGCGGATGAATTGCAGTCGTGCCACATCGGCATCGCTGTACAGACGATAGCCCGCATCTGTCCGGCTGGCTGTGCCGAGCAGGCCTTCGCGCTCGTAATAGCGCACGGTTTCGACGGTGACGCCGGCGGCCTTGGCGGCGAAGCCGATCTTGTGGGCGGTCATCAGGCAGTCTCCCGGGTTGCGTACTTGACTCTGCACTTGGGTATAGACTCTAGCATCATCACCATAAACTTCTGGCTCCCGAAAAGACCATGAACCGCATCCAGCGCAAAACCATTGCCTTGTGCATGAGCTTCGTTCTGCTGATCTTCACGATCTGCCAGGCGCAGGCGATGACGCGCGTGGTGCTGCCGGTCACGGATACGGCCGATGCTGCGTTGTCCGCGAGCATGGAGATGCCCGCGGGCTGTCATGAGCAGGTTGCTGGCAAGGATTTGCCTGCGCCGGACTGTCATGGCGAGTGCCAGCATGTGCATCAGGCCGACATCGCCAAGAAGCTGCCGCTGCCGGATGTTGTGGCGCTGGTCACGCTCTGCGAGCTGCCGGTCATGGCGAAAACAGCCGGCGCTCAGTCGTTGGCGATGCTGCCGGCCTGGGTTGATCCCGGCGATCCGCACCCCGTTATCCGCTTCCAGCGCTTCCTCGAATAGCCTCACCTCGGAGCCGCTCAGTCGGCTCGCATCAGTCTGGCTGCCGATTTTGCATCGGTGGTTGTTCCGTGCTTTTGAACCGGATTGACGAGGATGTTTCTCATGACTTCATTACTGTTGAGCCGTGCGCTGCTGCGCGCGGTTCAGGCGGCCTGCCTGCTGCTGATTCCTCTCACGCTGACGGCGGCCGAGCTGTCGTTTACGCAGGCGCAGCGCTTGGCGCTGGCACAATCTTCACAGCTCATTGCTCAGGATGCGGCGATTGCCGCTGCCAGCGATCTGGCCATCGCGGCGGGCGAGCGGCCCGACCCTGTGCTCAGTCTGGGCATCGACAACCTGCCGGTGAATACGGCGGATCGCTTCAGCCTGACGCGCGACTTTATGACCATGCGCCGCATCGGTCTTGCGCAAGAGTTCACCCGGGCAGACAAACGCCAGCTCAGGCGTGAGCGTCAGGAAAACGAGGCGCTGCTGGCGGGTGCCGAGAAAACGGCTGAGCAAAGCGAGATTCTGCGCGCGGCCGGCAAAGCCTGGCTGGAGAGCTACTACTTGCAGCAGATGCTGGGTCTGCTTGATGAGCAGCTGCAGCAAGCGCGGCAGCAGGTTATCGCCAGTGAGGGTGCTTATCGCGGGGGGCGCAATACGCAGGCGGATGTGTTCACGGCGCGCGCCGAGGCGCTGGCTCTGGAAGACGAACTGGCGGATGTGCAACGGCAGCTGCGTGTGGCGAAGACCGCCCTGGCGCGCTGGGTGGGGGTCGAGCCGGCTGGCCTGATGCTGACCGGTGAGCCCGACATTAATCGCATTCACTTTGCGGTGGATGAGCTGGAGACGCATCTGAGTCGTCACCCGGATCTGCTCATGCTGGCGCGGCGGATTGATGTGGCCGAGACCGAGGCGAAGCTGGCCGAGGCCGACAAACGCAGCGACTGGAGCGTGGAGCTGAGCTATGCCCAGCGCGGCCCGGACTTCTCCAACATGATGTCGCTAGGGGTGTCGACGCCGCTGCAATGGGATCAGAGCCGTCGCCAGAATCGCGAGCTGGCGGCGCGGCAGGCGCTGCTGACGCAGGCGCGGGCCGAGCGCGATGACATGTTCCTGGGGCATGTGGCCGAGGTGCGGGCGCGTGTGGATGCCTGGCAGACCGACCGGCAGCGTTTGCAGCGAACCCGTGAGCAGCGTCTGCCGTTGGCGCAGGCGCGCGTGCAGGCCGTGCTGGCGAGTTATCGCGGCGGCAAGGCCGGGCTGACGGAGGTGCTGGCGGCTCGCCGGAGTGCGCTGGAGTTGAAGCGGCAAACGCTGCAACTGGAAATGCAGACGGCCATCGAGTGGGTCGAACTCAATTTTCTACTGCCTGAGAGCGCCGGGAGCACGACATGAATCGCTTGAAAACAGGGGTGATGGTCGCTGTGCTTGCCGCCGGCGGCTGGGGTTTGTACGCGCTGGGCATGCATCAGGGCATGGGCATGATGGGCGCGGGTGCGATGAGCACTAAATCGGCCCCGGCCAAGGACAAGAAAGTCTTGTATTGGCACGATCCGATGGTGCCCGCACAGCGCTTCGACAAGCCTGGTCCGTCACCGTTCATGGATATGCAGCTGGTGCCCGTTTATGCCGATGAGGGTACAAACGAGGGCGCCAATGGAACGGCAAATGCAGGTGGCGTCAGCATCAGCCCGCAGGTGCAGCAGAACCTCGGCATCCGCACCGCCGAGGTCCGGCTTGGCGTTGTTCAGTCGCCGCTCTCGGCGGTCGGCAGCGTGGCCTGGAACGAGCGCGATGTCGCTGTGTTGCAGGCGCGGGCCGGTGGCTTTGTTGAGCGGCTGGCGGTGCGCGCTCCGCTTGAAGCCGTGCGTCAGGGCCAGGTGCTGGCTGAGCTTTATGTGCCGGACTGGGTGGCGGCGCAGGAGGAGTTTTTGTCGCTGCGGCAGATGTCTGGCGAGGGCACGGCAGCCCTGCGTGACGGCGCCCGCCAGCGCATGCGGCTGGTCGGCATGACACCGGCGCAGATTGCGCAGGTCGAGCGTAGCGGCAAGACCCAGCCACGGCTGGCCATCATCGCGCCGATCAGCGGCGTGATCAGCGAGCTGGCCATCCGCGAGGGCATGACGGTGATGCCGGGTAGCCCGCTGTTTCGCATCAACGGTCTGAGCCGGGTCTGGGTCAATGCCGAGGTGCCCGAGGCGATGGCCGCGCAGCTGCGGCCGGGCACGGCGGTCGAGGCCGAGACCACGGCGTTTCCGGGCAAGGTCTTCAAGGGTCGGGTCGGTGCCATCCTGCCGGAAGTGGATGCCACCACTCGCACGCTGAAGGCGCGGGTCGAGCTGGCCAATCCTGAGGCCGAGCTGGTGCCGGGCATGTTTGCCACATTGCACTTCGCGTCAGCGGCGCGGGAGCCAGTCTTGCTGGTGCCGTCAGAGGCGGTGATTCGCACCGGTACGCGCACGGTGGTGTTTGTGCGCGAGACGAGTGGCAGCCTGCGCTCGGTGGCTGTCAGCACCGGCAGCGACAGTCAGGGTCAGACCGAGATTCGCTCGGGGCTGGCGGCCGGGCAGCAGGTGGTGGTGTCGGGGCAGTTCCTGGTGGATTCTGAAGCCAGCCTGAAGGGCTTCGATCTGCGGGGGATGAGCCAATGATCGCCGCTCTCATCCGCTGGTCCGTCGGCAACCGCATTCTGGTCTTGCTGGCGACGCTGCTGCTGACCGTCGCCGGCCTGTGGTCGGTCAGCCGCACGCCGCTGGATGCCTTGCCGGATCTGTCGGATGTGCAGGTCATCATCCGCACCACTTGGCCGGGGCAGGCGCCACAGCTGGTGGAGAACCAGGTCACTTATCCGCTCACCACCACGCTGCTGTCGGTGCCGGGCGCGAAGACCGTGCGTGGCTATTCCTTCTTCGGCGACTCCTTCGTGTATGTGTTGTTCGAGGATGGCACCGACCCGTACTGGGCGCGGTCGCGCGTGCTGGAATCGCTGAATCAGGTGCAGGGCCGCTTGCCGGCGCAGGCGCGGAGTACGCTGGGGCCGGATGCCACCGGCGTTGGTTGGGTTTTCGAGTATGCGCTAGTGGATCGCACGGGCCGCTTCGACCTGTCGCAGCTGCGCGCTCTGCAGGACTGGTTTCTCAAGTACGAGCTGAAAACCGTGCCGGATGTGGCCGAGGTCGCCAGCATCGGCGGCATGGTGCGGCAATACCAGATCGTGCTCGATCCGGATCGTCTGAGGGCGTTCAATCTGACCCAGGCCAGCGTCATCGCGGCGGTGCAGGGCGCGAATCAGGAGGCCGGCGGTTCGGTGCTGGAGCTGGCCGAGGCCGAGTACATGGTGCGCGCCTCGGGCTATCTGAAATCGCTGGATGACTTTCGCCAGATTCCGCTGCGCACCAGCGCGGCCGGCGTGGCGGTGCAGCTCGGCGATGTCGCCACGATCCAGATCGGCCCGGAAATGCGACGCGGCATCAGCGAGCTCAATGGTGAGGGCGAGGTGGCCGGCGGTGTCATTGTGATGCGTTCGGGCAAGAATGCGCTGGCCACCATCGCGGCGGTGAAGGCCAAGCTGGCGACGCTGAAAGCTAGTCTGCCCAAGGGCGTCGAGATCGTGCCGGTGTATGACCGCTCGCAGCTGATCGAGCGGGCGGTGAGCAATCTCGGCTACAAGCTGCTGGAAGAGTTCGTCGTGGTCGCGCTGGTGTGCCTGGCCTTTCTCTTTCACCTGCGTTCGGCGCTGGTCGCCATCATTTCGCTGCCGCTGGGCGTGCTCGCCGCGTTCATCGTCATGCGCTATCAGGGCGTGAACGCCAACATCATGTCGCTGGGCGGCATTGCCATTGCCATCGGCGCCATGATCGATGCCGCCGTGGTCATGATCGAGAACGCGCACAAGCACATCG
>CALEYY010000169.1 GCA_937928295.1 uncultured Moraxellaceae bacterium | reverse complement strand
TGCGCGAAATTCTACTGGTTTCTATTGCGGGTCCCGACCGCCCCGGTATCAGCGCTGTACTGACACAGGCGCTATCAGCACATCAGGTCAATATTCTGGATGTCAGTCAGGCGGTCATTCATGACCAGCTGACGCTAGGTTTAGTGATTGAAACGGGTGGTGAGCATGACTCTGCGTTGCTGATGCGTGCTGTTTTGTTTGAAGCGCATGCGCTCGGCTTGCAGGCGCGATTCACACCGATCAGTGCTGAGAGCTATCACCATTGGGTTGCTGGTCATGGCAAGGCGCGCTATATCCTGACCCTGTTGGCACGCAAGGTGACGGCTGAGCATCTGGCGGTGATTACTCGTCTCATTGCCGATCAAGGCCTTAATATTGATGGCTTGCAGCGCTTGTCTGGCCGTGTCTCGCTGGAAGGCGAGGCTGCCGAGGCGCGCTCCAAGGCCTGTGTCGAGTTCTCTGTTCGCGGTGAGCCGCGCAATGTCGATGCCATGCGTGGTGAATTCCTGCGTCTGGCGGGTGATCTCGGCATTGATATCGCGTTCCAGAAAGACAATGCCTTCCGTCGCAACCGCCGCCTTGTCTGCTTTGACATGGACTCTACGCTTATCGAGCACGAAGTCATTGATGAGCTGGCAAAAGCAGCAGGTGTTGGAGAGCAAGTCGCTGAGATTACCGAGCGTGCCATGCAGGGTGAGCTCGATTTCATTCAGAGTTTCGAGGCGCGCGTTGCATTGCTAAAGGGGCTGGATGCTTCTGTGCTGGAAGCGATTGCGCAGTCGCTCAAACTGACAGAGGGTGCCGAGCATTTGATGCAGACATTAAAGGCACTGGGCTACAAAACCGCGATTCTCTCTGGAGGCTTCACATATTTTGGTGAGTATTTGCAGCGTAAATTAGGCATTGATTATGTTTATGCCAATGCCTTAGAGATTGAGGACGGCAAAGTCACGGGGCGTGTTGTAGGGCGAGTCGTGGATGGTCAGCGCAAAGCGGAATTGCTGCGAGAAATTGCAGCAAGCGAGGGCGTTAACCTAGAGCAGGTCATTGCCGTGGGGGATGGCGCAAACGATTTGCCAATGTTGTCTATTGCCGGGCTTGGCATTGCTTTCCGTGCCAAGCCGTTGGTCAGGGCAAATGCCAAGCAGGCGATCAGCACACTGGGTCTGGATGGCATCCTTTACCTTCTTGGCGTGCGAGATCGAGATGTGGAGTTAGGCTAGCGTCCGGGCTGGCAGGCTTCGATGAAGTCGCTGAGGTTGCGTGTAGCATACTTCTGGCGATGTCTGAGAATGAACAACGAGCGCTTCAAGTTGAGGAAGGGGGTGGGAAGCACGACAATCGTGCCGGCCAATAGCCCTTCCTTCAAGGTCAGTCTTGATGCACAGGCGATACCAATTCCGGCCTCTACGGCACCTTTGATGGCCTCCGTGTGACTGAGCTCCAAGCGCACATGCAAGTTCGGCAGCTTGCCTGCCACTGCATTATCAAAAACCTCGCGTGTTCCAGATCCGGCCTCACGTAAAATCCATTTTGCATTGGCTAAATCAGTAGCCGCAAGGCGTTCCTGTTTTGCCAGAGGATGCTGCGCATGCGCGAAAATCACCAGCTCATCCTCCATCCAAGGTAGTACCTCAATGTCTGGATCGTGGCAGAAGCCCTCAATAAAGCCTACATCGCAGCTGAACTGCCTTACTGACTCGATGACATGGCGGGTGTTTCCCACATCTAGAGATACCTCTGACTGAGGATAGGCCTGCAGGTAGTCACCGATTATCTGAGGCATTAGATAGTTGCCGATACTCAGACTTGCACCGATACGCAGATGGCCTTGGCCTGGCAAGTCCCCGGCGGCTATATCTTCCATTTCCTGTGCGCGCGCAACGGTTTCCTGAGCTAGCGGCAGCAGGCGACGACCGAGCTCATTAAGCTGTAGGCGTCGCCCGATACGATCAAATACTTTGGCACCCAGCTGTGTCTCCAGATCGGCCAGAGTCATGCTGGTTGCGCTTTGGGTGAGGTGCAGCCAAAGCGCCGCTTTCGTGACACTGCCTTCGCGGGCGACGGCAGTGAAGGCATCGATTTGTTTGAGGGTAATGCGCATGAGGCCAAGGCTCGCTGAAAGATACCGCTACGATAGCGGATGCAGGTCTAGGCTAGAATGAAAAATGCCGTTCACGTGGCTTACGTGAACGGCATTACCGCACATGCGGGGGCGTCTAAAGCGGTACTGCGTGTCAGCAGCCCAGGATACCGCAGAGTGCATCCGTGAGCGGGTTAGCTGGCAGCATGCCGAGCAGATCGCCCGGCGCTGGTGCGCCACCTGCTCCGCCAGCGCCGCTGAGCACGCTATTGAGCGCTTCAAGCAGTGGTGTCAGTGCACTGTTGTTCTCGCCAGCCAAGGCTTCGACCAAGGCATTGAGCTGAGCCAACGCTTCCGTATCTGAGGTTACGGCGTCAAGCTGACTGGTCAAGGCTTCGAGTGCACCAGCCTGTGGGTCGACCAGAGTGTTGACCAGATCTTGTACCGGCTGTAGCGGGGTGCCGCCAGTAACCTGATTCAGCGTATCTTGAACAGTGACGATGAGGCCATCAG
>CALEYY010000168.1 GCA_937928295.1 uncultured Moraxellaceae bacterium | reverse complement strand
GTCCGGGTTGACCGCGCCCTGCACGACCATTTCGCCCAGACCATACGACGAGGTGATGAACACGACATCACGGAAGCCGGATTCAGTGTCGAGCGTGAACAGCACGCCCGAAGTACCGATTTCAGATCGCACCATGCGCTGAATACCGGCGGACAGCGCGACCAGCTTGTGCTCGAAGCCCTGATGGACACGGTAGGCGATGGCTCGGTCGTTAAACAGCGAGGCAAAGACTTCCTTGATGGCGATCAGCACATTGTCGAAGCCGCGAATGTTCAGGAAGGTTTCCTGTTGCCCGGCGAAGGATGCATCCGGCAAGTCTTCGGCAGTGGCCGACGAACGCACGGCCAGCGGCATCAGCTCATTGCCACCGGTCAGCAGATCAAATTCAGCGCGAACAGCCTGCTCCAGCGCCGGAATCAGCGGCGTTTCAACAACCCACTGACGAATCTTGCGACCGGCATCGGCCAGCGCCAGCACATCTTCTACATTCAGGTGATCAAGCACATCATGGATACGCTTGTTGAGGCCGCTCTGCTCCAGAAAGTCACGATAGGCCTGCGCCGTGGTGGCAAAACCGCCCGGCACCGACACGCCGGCATTGGCGAGATTGCTGATCATTTCGCCGAGGGAGGCGTTCTTGCCGCCAACGACTTCCACATCATGCTTGCCCAAGTTCTGGAACTTGATCACGAGATTGTCCAAGGTGGTGCTCCTTGTTTGAATTGAGACTTTTTTAGTCATGAAAAGTGTCGCCGTGGATCACACGGATGCGACATCTGCCAAGGATTCTACCCGATGGCCATGGCAAAAGCTGTGTCAGCGGGCGGCGACCAATACCAAGGTCGCGAGCGGATTTTCGGCACTTTTTCAGACTAAAATAATGGCTTAAATGATTGTTTTCTATCTGATAAAAAATCAGAATCAAGCCTGAAAAATGACTGCCGGCCGCAGGCACTGGCATTCACTTAATGAATATCTTTAATTCACAGGCCGTATAAATAGAATTCCTGACGCCTGCTGAGCAATTTTCAGGCACATCTTTGACAAATCTGGAAACCGCCTCATGAATCGCTCCGTCATGTTCATCTCCGATGGCACCGGCATCACCGCCGAAACGCTGGGCCACAGCCTGCTGGCTCAGTTCGAGAATGTCAGCTTCAGCAAAAACACGCTGCCTTATATTGATACCGTCGAGAAGGCCGAAGAGTTGGTGCTGGAGATCAACCGCGTCGCTGACGAAGACGGCATCCGTCCGATCATCATCGACACCATCGTCGACAAGACCATTCGCGATGTCATCGGCAAGGCCAACTGCTACATGATGGATGTGTTCGAGACCTTCGTGGACAAGCTGCAGGCTGAGCTGTGCTCGAAGGCCGTGAATGCCGTGGGCAAATCGCACTCCATTGCCAACAGCGCCAACTACAACGAGCGTATCGAAGCGGTGAATTTCGCGCTGGACAACGATGACGGCGCACGCACCAAGCACTACGACAAGGCCGACATCATCCTGGTCGGCGTGTCGCGCTCGGGCAAAACGCCGAGCTCGCTGTACATGGCGCTGCAATTTGGCGTGCATGTGGCGAACTATCCGCTCACTGAAGACGACTTCGACGACCTGCGCCTGCCCGCCTCGCTGCGTGAGTACAAGAGCAAGCTGTTCGGCCTGACCATTGACCCGGAGCGTCTCAGCGCCATCCGCAACGAACGACGGGCCAACTCGCCCTACTCGTCGCTGAGTCAGTGCCAGAAAGAGGTGCGCGCTGCCGAGGCTATCTTCAATCGCGAGGGCATTTCGTTCATCAAGACGACGCATGCTTCGATCGAAGAGATCTCGACACGCATCATGGCCAGCGTGGGCATTCAGCGAAAATCACTGTAGCCATGAGCTGGCCGTCGCCAGCTACCACCGCCTTATCGGACTTTCGACTGAATTTCATCAAGGTGTTTGTCAGTTGGTGGTACGGTATCAGGTAATGACCCTTTTCCCTCCTCAACCTCGAGACGACGAGATGAGCATGCAACAACCTACGATCATCTATACCCTGACCGATGAAGCACCGCGCCTGGCCACGGCATCGCTTCTGCCCATCGTGCAGGCTTTCGCCGCGACATCAGGCATCGATGTAGTCACCAGCGACATCTCGCTGGCGACCCGCATCCTTGGCCAGTTTCCGGAAGCCCTGACCGAGTCGCAACGCGTACCCGACACCCTCGATGCCTTGGGCAAGCTCGCGCAGCAGCCGGAAGCCAACATCATCAAGCTGCCCAACATCAGCGCCTCGGTGTCGCAGCTCAAGGCCGCCATCAAGGAGCTGCAGGACAAGGGCTACCGGATCCCCGACTTCCCCGAGACGCCGCAGAGCGACGAGGAGCGGGACATTCGCGCACGCTACAACAAGTGCATCGGCAGCTCAGTGAACCCCGTCCTGCGCGAGGGCAACTCTGATCGTCGCGCCCCGGCGGCCGTGAAGAACTACGCACGCAAGCACCCGCACAGCATGGCCGAATGGAGCCAGGCCTCGCGCTCCCATGTCTCGCACATGCACGCGGGCGACTTCTATCATGGCGAGAAGTCCATGACTCTGGATCGCGCCCGCAGGGTGAAGATGGAGCTGATCACGAACAGCGGCAAGACCCTTTTGCTCAAGCCTGAAGTCGCCCTGCTCGACCGCGAGGTGATCGACTCCATGTTCTTGAGCAAGAAGGCGCTGGTGGCTTTCTATGAGAAGGAGATCGAGGACGCGCACAAGACCGGCGTGATGTTCTCGCTGCATGTGAAGGCGACCATGATGAAGGTCTCGCACCCGATCGTGTTCGGCCATTGCGTGCGCATCTTCTACAAGGACGCCTTCGAGAAGCACGGCAAGCTCTTCGACGAATTGGGCGTGAATGTAAACAACGGCATGGTCGACCTTTACAACAAGATCGCGACCCTGCCGCAGAGCCTTCAGGACGAGATCAAGCAGGACCTGCACGCCTGTCACGAGCACCGGCCCAAGCTGGCCATGGTCGACTCGGCCAAGGGCATCACCAACTTTCATTCCCCGAATGATGTGATCGTCGACGCCTCCATGCCGGCCATGATCCGCAACGGCGGCAAGATGTACGGTGCCGATGGCCGCCTCAGGGAAGTGAAGGCAGTCATGCCGGAATCCACTTTCGCCCGCATCTATCAGGAGATAATCAACTTCTGCAAATGGCACGGCGCTTTCGACCCGAC
>CALEYY010000167.1 GCA_937928295.1 uncultured Moraxellaceae bacterium | reverse complement strand
AAATACGACCAGAAGTGAAGTTGTTCTTCTTGGTCATTTTGCCGTGACGCAGGAAGCGCTCGTAATAACCGAGGTCGAGGTCAGTCTCGGCACCATCGCTGGTCACGAAGACTTCGCCGTGCTGATACGGGCTCATGGTGCCCGGATCCACATTGATGTAGGGGTCCATCTTGATCATGGTGACCGAGAGACCGCGAGCTTCCAGAATGGCGGCCAGCGAGGCGGCAGAAATGCCCTTGCCCAGCGAAGACACCACACCACCAGTGACAAAAATGAATTTGGTCATGAACTTTCCAGACAGCTTGCGTGATCACGGCGCACCCGCCGAAAGCAGGTACAAAGACGGGACAGGATGTTATCACGAGCGCTCGCCAGCGGGGAGTCGTTGCCGGTTGGTGGCTGAGCCGTAGCAACGAAAAAGAGCCCCGAAGGGCTCTTTTTCAGACAACGAACAGGCGTTCTGACTTAGAACTTGTGTTCGATACCGGCAGCCACAACGCGCTGGTCAGCAACATCGGCACCAACAGAGTTCTTGCCATCGAGCTTGGTGTAGAAGGCAAACACTTTAGTTTTGCTGGTGAAGTTGTAGTCGTAGCCAGCCGAAATGGTGCGAACTTCAGCATCATTGTCCTTGGCTTCACCCTTGCCGTACTGAACCTTCAGCGTGCTGTCGTCGATCTTGTAGGCAGCACCCAAGGAGTAGCCGGCTTCTTCCTGTTTGTTGCCAATCAGAACGCCTGTAGTGGCTGTATTGGCCGTAATCGTGCTCACGGCTTCATCGGTCAGCTGACTGCGGGTATAAACACCCGACAGCATCAAGTCACCGGTCTTGAAGGTGACCACTGCGCGCTCGCTATCACGCTGCAAGTCGCTGCCACCAAAAGTGCTGCCCGTACCGTTGTAGGCTGCACCCTTGCTGGCAACACCACGATCAGCCGCCAGTGCTGCATACAGGCCCAGCTCTTCGTTGGTATAGCTCAACGAAGCGGACTTGCCGCCTTTCTTGCCTGTTGTTGCCGGGGCGTCAACACCACCAGCATCCTTGGTCTGGTACTGCACATTGAAAGCCAAACCTTCAATGACAGGCGACATGTACGCAACTACATTCTTCAGGCGATTCTGACCGACCATTACCTTTTGCATATCGCCATAGTAGTCATTGAACAGATCAGCTTCGCCTTCAGAGAGCTTCAAGTAGGAGTCGAACTGACCGATCTTCACCTGACCGTAAGTGGCGTGCTTCAAGCCGACGAAACGGTTGCGAGCCGTCAGGTCAAAGTTGGTTTTGTTGGCTGCCGTTGCCGGCGCACTGCTGGCACTGCTGGAGGGGGCATCCGAGCTGTCAGCTTTGACTTCCCATTCGACTTGGTAGATGGCGCTCAGTTCAGCTGTCAGTTCATCTTCGCCTTTCACACCAAAGCGCGACGCATTTGAAACAATACGCGAAGTATCGTTTGTGGGTGTAATCGAATCCTTGAAACTTTCAACAGAAAGGTTCAGCTTGCCGTAAACCTTAGGGGCGGCTTCAGCGGCCGGGGCAAGAACAGCAGCGGCAACGCTCAGTGCAATCAGACTACGCTTCATTTTCAAGTCTCCAAAGACCATTTATTGAATAAGAGCCGTGGCGTGCCACAACTTGAGGCGGATTATTAGCAGCAAAGATGACAAGGCGGCGTCAGAAATGTGACGGATTGGTGACAATTTCAGATGGTTTACGCAACAGAAAATATTTATTTCAAAAAGTATACGAAACCCCCCGTTTGCGCCCAAAAAGCGACCACTCATCGCAAATGTTTCAGTCCTGAAACATATTTTGTTGCACTTTTGTGTTGCATAGAGCACAAATCATGCACTCCCACAGTGCGTGGGCCATTTGGAGAACCCTCATGATGCTGAAGCAAACCCTGTTGGCTGTCGCAATTGTACTAAGCCCAATAACCGCTTTTGCCGGTGGCTCACTGGATGTCTTCTATGTTGACCAAAATATCTCGGCTGGCGGCCCTGATGATGATGGCAATGGTGTCGGCTTTCGTGGCCAAGCCGCGTTAGGACAAGGTGTTAGTCTGACAGCGCTTTATCAGGATGCAGAGCTCAAGGACGCTGATGCAAATCTTCGTGAGACGCGTATAGGCCTCAGTTATGACACGAAGTGCCACAACATCAATGTTGGCGCTGGCTTGGAGACTGTCGGTGTTGACCTGAACGATGGCGGCCTAGGCGCATCACTGCGCGGCCACTCTCTCAATGCGCACGCCAGCATTAGCCCAATCGACAAAGTAAGTCTTACGGCACGCATTGGCTATACCGATGTCGATGAGCTGGCCGGCATGGAATATGAAGTCGGCGCGCAATACGCAATCGACAAGCAAATTTCAGCGTTTGTTGAATACCGAATGGCAAATCTGAACGATGAAGGTTTCGGAGCAGATGTTGATCTTGATACCCTGAGAGTAGGTGGTCGTTACACCTTCTAAACCTTGATGCAAAATACAAAAGGGCACTTCGGTGCCCTTTTGTATTAAATAGGATAGAACTTCAACAACATCCCCATTTCCACCCTACTTTCAGCCTCCACCAGCGCCAGTCCATCCGCCCAAGCGGCCGACGACAGCACACCACTACCCTGTTTAAGGTGTGCCTGTAATTGCATCCGGCCTTGATCATCTGTAACCGCCCGGACGCGTATGTACTCACGGCGGCTTTGTGGCTGCAAGCGCTCAAAGCCAGCAGCAATACTCAGCGATAAGGGCTTGCTGACATCACCCTGCAAGCAACGAATAAATGGCAATGCCAAAACTTGGCTAGTCACCCAGACTGACTGGGGATTTCCAGGTAAGCCAATAAATGGCACTCCCTGAACATGCCCAAAAGCCAATGGTTTACCCGGCTTGATGGCCACTTTCCAGAGATCAAGCTGACCTTCCGCCTGCACAGCGGCGCGCATGTGATCTTCTTCGCCGACAGACACACCGCCCGTACTCACGATAAGCTGAGCCCCGCGCGCAACAGCCTGCGTTAGCGCTTGCTGTGTCGATGCAAGGTTGTCAGCAACAGCAGGCATAGCCAAAACATCGCAGCCCTGTTGCTTCAGTAGGGCTGTCAGCAGGGTTTCGTTGCTATTAAAGAGCTGACCAGGCCGCAGATTACCGCCGGGCGCGATCAGTTCATCACCCGTGCAAAACAGGGCTACGCGCAAACGCTGAAAAACGGTGACTTGAGCAGCACCCAGTGAGGCGAGCAGGCCAAGCTGCGCCGGCCCCAGTTTAGTCCCTGCGGTAAGCACGGTGCTAGCGAACGCAATGTCCTCACCCGCCAAACGAATGTTTGCGCCAAGCCGAGGCGGCTGCAGAAACTGCACTCGATCGTGGTCAGCGTGACAGTTTTCCTGCATCTCTACCGTATCGGCTCCATTGGGCAATACGCCACCGGTGAAGATGCGTGCGGCCGTACCGGGCTGCAAAGGCTGCGGCGCATGGCCGGCGGGGATGCGCTGGCTAATCGGCAAGCTCGGTGCGGTAAGTGCATCTGCCAAACGAAAGGCATAGCCGTCCATAGCGCTGTTGCGCTCGGGCGGCACATTGATCGGGGCGATGACATCGTTGGCCAGAATGCGGCCTAGCGCATCGAGCAAGGGCACGGATTCGACCCGCAGCGGCTGCGCTGCGACACGCTGGCCGGCAGCGGCGAGCAGTTGCGCCAGAGCGTCATCGACCGGGAGCAAGGCCATGACTCAGCCTCGCGTATCGCAGGCCGCGACCGCTGTTTTCAGGTGCGGCACGAGATTGCAGGGGCGATGGCGATTGTCGAGCTGGCTGTTCAGGATGCCTTCCCAGGCGGTACGGCAGGCACCAGTGGAGCCGGGCACACAAAAGATGGCCGTGCGATTGGCAAGACCGGCCAAGGCGCGCGACTGCAGCATGCTGGTGCCGATTTCCAAGTACGAAATATGGCGGAACAATTCGCCAAAGCCGTCGATGCTCTTGTCTAGCAGCGGCAGGATGGCCTCGGGTGTGCTGTCGCGCCCCGAAAAACCGGTGCCGCCGGTGAGGATGACGGCCTGCACATCGTCGCTGGCAATCCATGCCGAGACCTGTGCGCGAATCTGGTAAATGTCATCTTTAACGATGACGCGGGCGGCAACAACATGCCCGGCCTGCTGCAGCTGCTCGGCGAGATACTGGCCGGAGGTGTCAGTATCCAGGTTGCGCGTATCGGATACGGTGAGCACGGCGACTTGCAGCGACACAAAGGATTTTTCAGCGCTCATTACGGATCTCCTATCAGTTTGAAAGCGGCTTCAGCCACCCGTCATGTTCATGAATCGCACAATCTGCGGTTCGCCGGCAAGATCAAATTCGTGGCGCTCGGGCTTGCGCAACAAGGCCAGCCGGATCATACCCGCCAGCTCGGCGTCACTGGCACCGGCACGCAGCGGTGCGCGCAGATCGAGGCTGTGCTCGTGGCCTAGGCAAAGCAGCAATCGCCCTTCGGCCGTGAGGCGCACCCGATTGCAGTCGCCACAGAAATTATGGCTGTGCGGCGAGATGAAGCCGAGCCGGGTCTGGCTGCCGACCACACGATAATAGCTCGCCGGCCCGCTGCGATGATCCGCGCCCTCGGGCAGTAAAGCATGGTGCTGTTCGATCATGGCGCGCAAGGCGGCGCTGGTCAGCATTGTTTGGGCGCGATCATGGTCGTCGATAACGCCCAGCGGCATCTCCTCGATAAACGCGAGGTCGATGCCCTTGGCCAGCGCAAACGCGACCAGCGCCAGCACATCCTGATCGTTGCGGCCCTGCAAAATGACGGCATTCAGGCGGATGCGCGGAAAGCCGGCAGCGATGGCGGCGTCGATGCCGGCCAGCACATCGGCCAACTCGCCGGTACGGGTCATGGCATGGAAGCGATCAGGGTCAAGACTATCCAGACTGATGTTGATTTGCTGCAGGCCGGCCTCGCGCAAGGCTACGGCCTGCGCGGCAAGGCGAGCTCCGTTGCTGGTCATGGCCAGCGAGTCCAGCCCCGGAATCTGCGCGACCTGGCGCACCAGATCCGTGAGCCCGCGTCGCACCAGCGGCTCGCCACCGGTAAGCCGGATCTTGCGCACGCCGAGCCCGACAAACACGCGCGCCAGCCGCTCGATTTCCTCCAGCGACAGCACTTCGCTGCGCGGCAAAAACTTCATGTCTTCGGCCATGCAATAGACACAGCGGAAGTCGCAGCGATCCGTCACCGAAATGCGCAAATAGCGAATCTCGCGCTGAAACGGATCAATGAGCGTGGTCACAGGCCGGCCTTCTTGGCGTCCTGCCAGAGCGCTTCCATGTCGTCGAGGCTGGCATCGATAAGTGCCACGCCTTTCGCGCTCAGCTGCTGCTCAATATGGCCGAACCGGCGGCGGAACTTGGCGATGCCACCGAGCAGGGCCTGCTCGCTGTCCACCTGCAAATGGCGGCCGATGTTGACGCAGCAAAACAGGATATCGCCCAGCTCGTCTTGCAAGGCGGCTTGCGGCAGCTGCTCATCGAGCGCCGCCTCCAGCTCGTCAATCTCTTCACGCAATTTGGCGATGACAGCACGCGGATCGTTCCAGTCGTAGCCAACCTCGCCCGCCCTCGCCTGCAGCTTTTCGGCACGCAGCAGCGGCGGCAGGCCAGCACCGATCTTGTCGAGAAAGGCCGCCGGTGGCAGCTCGCCGCCGTGGGCAGCGGCCTTCAGGGCTTTTTCCTGCGCCTTGATCACGCCCCATTGCGCGCTCACTTCGTCTGCCGTCAGATCCAATCGAGGCAAGTCGAGCCGGCCATCGCGAAAAATATGGGGATGCCGGCGCTCCAGCTTGTCGGCTATGGACAGCGCCACCGCGTCGAAGTCGAACAGTCCCTGCTCTTGCGCCAGCTGCGCCTGGAATACCACCTGCAAGAGCAAGTCGCCCAGCTCTTCGCGCCAATCGGCCGAGTCGCCACGGGCAATGGCGTCGATGACCTCGTAGGCTTCTTCAATGGTGTACGGCGCCAGCGAGGCCGGCGTCTGCGCCAGATCCCAGTTGCAACCCTGCTCGGGGTCACGCAGGCGCGCCATGATTTGGATCAGACGCTGCAAGGCCGGCGTGGCGGCCAGCGCGGGCAGCTTGACCACGGTCATGCCTGCCCCCCGGCGCGATGCTCGGTCAAGCGTCGCGCCTCCATGATATTAGGCAGCTGCTCAATGCGCGTGAGCACGCGCGACAGCTTCGACAGCCCCGGCACTTCCAGCGTCAGGCGCATGGTCGCGGTGCCATCCTGCTTGTCGGACTGCGTCTGCACGCCGGTGACATTGACCTGCTCGTTGGCGAGCACGGCGGTGATGTCGCGCAGCAGGCCGGTGCGGTCCCAGGCGCGCACCAGAATATCGACCGGATAAGCACCGGTCTCGCGCGCCTGCCACTGCACATCCACCGTGCGCGCCGGCTCGTCTTGCGCCAGCCGCAGGTATTCCGGGCAGGCACGGGCGTGAATGCTGACGCCGCGCGTGTGGGTGACGAAGCCGACGATGGGCTCACCCGGCACCGGCTTGCAGCAGCCGGCGATTTGCGTGAGCAGATTGCCCACGCCTTCGATGATGATGGCCGAGCTGGAGTCGGTCTTGCGCGTCGGCCGCACCGGGATCTCGGGCAGCGCCAGCTCCTGCTGCGCGGTCTGATCGAGGCCATCGGTCAGGGCGTGAGTGATGCGCGCCAGCGGCAGGTCGCCGCCGCCGAGCCCGACCAGCACATCATCGCCCGTGCGCACATTGAAGCGCGGCGCGATGCGTTCCAGCTCGACCCGGGACACCGACATGCCAAGACGACTGAGCTCGCGCTCCAGCAGCGCCCGGCCTTCGGCCAAATTGCCCTCGCGATCCTGCTGTTTGAACCAGTGCCTGACCTTGGCCAGCGCACGCCCGGTGCCAAGATAGCCCAGCGACGGGTTCATCCAGTCGCGACTCGGCGTGCCGCCACGCTGGGTCATGATGTCGACCTGCTCGCCGGTCTGCAGCTTGTAGGTCATCGGCACGATGCGGCCGTTGATTTTCGCGCCCCGGCAGCCGTGCCCCACCTCGGTGTGGATGTGGTAGGCGAAATCCAGCGGCGTGGCGCCAGCCTGCAGATCAATCACATGGCCGTCGCGCGTAAACACATAAATGCGCTCGTCGTGGATGGCCTCGTTGAAATGCACGGCCATATCGTCGAGGCGCTGATCGCCGATGTCGTCCTGCCATTCCAGCACTTGCCGCAGCCAGGCGATCTTGTTTTCGTAGCGGGCGTCAGCCTTGGACGACTTGCCTTCTTTGTAAGTCCAGTGCGCGCACACGCCCAGCTCGGCTTCCTGATGCATGTCGTGCGTGCGGATCTGCACCTCGATAGGCTTGCCGGATGGCCCGATCACGGCCGTGTGCAGCGAGCGATAGCCGTTCTCTTTCGGCGTCGCGATGTAGTCGTCGAACTCGCGTGGAATATGCTTCCACAGCGAATGCACCACGCCCAGCGCGGCATAGCAGTCGCGAATTTCCGGCAGCAGCACACGCACGGCGCGCACATCGTAGACCTCGTGGAAACCGATGCCCTTGCGCTGCATCTTTCGCCAGATCGAATAGATGTGCTTGGCCCGTCCGCTGACCTCGATCACGCCCATGCCCATGCGTTCGAGATTGTCGTGCAGGGTCTTGATGATCTGCTGGATGTAGCCGTCGCGATCGAGGCGCTTCTCGTCGAGCAGGCTGGCGATCTGCTTGTAGGCGTCCGGCTCCAGATAACGGAACGACAGATCCTCAAGCTCCCACTTGATGTGGCCGATGCCGAGGCGATGCGCCAGCGGCGCATAGATGTCGAAAATTTCCCGCGCCACGCGGCGTTTGCGCTCGTCGCTGGCCTCTTTCAGCTCACGGATGGCGAAGGTTCGTTCGGCGAGCTTGATCAGCGGCACGCGCACATCGTCGATCATCGCCACCAGCATCTTGCGGATGTTGTCGAGCTGCTGCTCTTCGGTGCCGACGGTACGGTGATCCGGGTTGATCAGCCGGCTGATGGCCGCCATACGCAGCACACCATCGATCAGCGTGGAGATGTCTTCGCCGAAATCTTTCTCGATGCGCTTGAGCGTGACCTTGCCCTCACGCACGGCACGATAGAGCACCGCCGCCATCAGCGAGTCCTGATCGAGATTGAGCTCGGCGAGGATGTCGGCCATGGCCAGACCGGTGAGGAAGCTCGATGTACGCGTCATCCACACATTGTGTTTGGCGAGGTGTTCGCGATCGAGCTGCTCGGCAAACTGGCAGGCGCGCAGAAGCTCGTCGGGCTCGTGCAGCTCGACCTGATCTTCAATGCGGGACAGCCACACCGCGAGATCGACGCTGCCGTCATCTCGGGTGGGATAATCTGCGCGGACCTTTACCATCTTGCTCGCTTCACCCGTTACTCGCCTTGCCCTTTAATGGGGCGCTTACGCACACTTTTCAATTAGCGCGCTTTTCAAATACAGCAATCGACTCCACATGCGTGGTGTGCGTGAACATGTCCATCACACCCGCCTGCACCAGATCATAGCCGGCCTTGTCCATCTCGCCGGCATCGCGCGCCAAGGTAGCCGGGTTGCATGACACATACACGACACGCTGGGCGCCGAAGCGAATCAGGTGCGGAATCACTTCCAGCGCGCCACTGCGCGGCGGATCGATCAAAATCTTGTCGAACCCCAAGCTAGCCCACGGCTGCTCGGAAAAATCTTTCGTCAAGTCCTGTGCATAGAACGATACATTGCCCAATCCGTTGGCACGCGCATTCTCGTAGCCGCGCTGCACCATGGCGTCCACACCCTCCACGCCGACTACTTCGCGAGCCCTTGTGGCCAGCGGCAGCGTGAAGTTGCCGAGGCCGCAGAACAGGTCCAGCACGCGGTCTGTTGGTTGCGGGTCGAGCAAGTCCAGTGCCAACTTCACCATGCGCTGGTTGATGCCGGCGTTGACCTGCGTGAAATCGTTGGGGTGGAAGGCCATGGTCAGGCCGTTGCCGGTGGGCGCGATGAAGTCGAGCAGCTGGTAATGCAGGCGATCCGTGCCCTCGACCGGCCAGATGCGCTGCACGGTGTCGTAGTTGCCCGGCTGCAGATAGCACTGCCAGTTGCGCTCGGCGCAGAAGTCGGTGAGCGCCTGCCTATCCGCCGGCACCAGCTCCACGAGATTGCGGAAAATCAGCGCTACCGAAGGCTGACCTTCGAGTTCGTCGCCCGCTGCCACTTCCACCTGGGCAATATGATCACGCGCGGCCAGGCCGGCAATGAGCTGCTTCAGCGGCGTGATGCTCTGGCCCAGGCGCGGGTCCATGACAAAACAGGCATCGAGATCGGCCAGATAGCTGGCCTGGCGCTCGCGGAAGCCGACCAGCAGCTTGTCTTTCTTGATGACGAAGCGCACGCCGAGGCGCGCCTTGCGGCGGTAGGAGTGATCTGGCGAGGTCAGCGGCGGCAGCCAGGTCTGCGGCTTAATGCCGCCGAAATGCTGCAGGTGATCGACCAGCACGGTTTGCTTGAAGGCAATCTGCGCGGCCGGGTCCATGTGCTGCAGCGAGCAACCACCACAGACGCCGAAGTGCGCGCACGGCGGCGTCACCCGCTGGGCTGATGGCGACTGCACGCTGAGCACCGAAGCTTCATCGTATTTCTTGTGCGTGAAGGTGACCTGCGCGGTGACCTGCTCGCCGGGCAAAGCGCCATCGACAAAGACGATCTTGCCATCGTCACGATGCGCAATACCGCGCCCTTCATGGCTGAGACGGTCAATAGTCAGTTCAACGGGCGGCATGGCTCGCAGTTTTTCACGCTTGTTGGTTCGGGCCATAACAGACTCTGGTAGGAATAAAGGTAACGGGCACAGCGCCCGTCAAATCAGGAAGCGATTGGATGATTCAGCGGCAGGTCGTGGCTGGGCAACGCCGCTTGCGCCGCATCCCAGTCCGCCAGAAAAGCTTGCAGATGCGGCATCGCGGAGGCCTTCAGCAGCTCGCGCACCAGCCCCAGTTCGAGATCGAGACCGGCTTTGTCGAGCTGGCCGCGCATGAACTGGAAGCGCAGCCAGACCAGCCAGGTGTTGAGCACATCGGTCTCGCAATACTGGCGGATCTTGCTCAGCTCGCCGGCCAGAAACGCCGGCCAGACCTGGCTGCCGTCCATGCCAGCTTTGCCCGGAAAGCCGAGCAGGGTCGCGACCTGATCCAGCGGCTGCACGGCACGGGCCTGATAGCCCGCCAGCAGGTCCATCAAATCGGTATGCCGCGAGTGGAAGCGGCCCAGGTAGTTGTTGAACTTGGCCTCGCGGTTATGCTCGCCCTGATCCCAGTAGCTCGGCGCCTGAATGCCGTTGATCAGCGCGCGATAATGCAGCACCGGCAGGTCAAAGCCGCTGCCGTTCCACGACACCAGCGTCGGCTGGGTCTTTTCCAGGCCATCGAAGAATCGTTTGATGATCTGCGCCTCGCTTTCCGACTCGTCGCCCAGCGACCAGACTTTTACGCCATCGCGCGAACGCAACACCGCCGAGATGCAGACCACACGCTGCAGCGAATGCCGGATAAAGTCGGAGCCACCGGTTTCCTGTCGGCGCAGCTTGAACAGCGCCTCACCGGCAGCGGCGTCATCCAGCCCGTCCAAGCCATAGAGGCGACGGCCGCCGGCAATATCGGGCACCGTCTCGATGTCGAACACCAGCGTATTCATGCCGGCTCCGCATAGACGCCGGTAGACAGGTAGCGGTCGCCACGATCACAAACGATGGCCACGATGACAGCGTTCTCCAGCTGCTTCGACAACTCCAGCGCCGCCCACACCGACCCGCCCGACGACACCCCGCAGAAAATGCCCTCTTCGCGCGCCAAACGACGCATGGTCGCCTCCGCTTCGGGCTGGGCGATGTCCATTACCCAATCCACGCGAGCACGATCAAAGATGGTCGGCAGATACGCCTCTGGCCAGCGCCGGATGCCGGGAATCGCCGCGCCCTCACAGGGCTGCAGCCCGACGATCTGCACCGCCGGATTCTGCTCCTTGAGGTAGCGCGAAGTGCCCATGATGGTGCCGGTGGTGCCCATGGAGCTGATGAAATGCGTGATCGTGCCCTGCGTCTGCTGCCAGATTTCCGGGCCGGTGCCCACATAATGCGCCAGCGGATTGTCGAGGTTGCCGAACTGGTTCAGCACCACGCCCAGACCTTCGCTCTGCATCCGCATGGCCAGGTCTCGTGCGCCTTCCATGCCCTCTTCCTTGCTCACTGAAATCAGCTCGGCACCATAGGCCGCCATCGCATCTTTACGCTCCTGGCTCTGGTTCGCCGGCATGATGAGCTTCATCTTGTAGCCCTTGATCGCCGCCGCCATCGCCAGCGCAATGCCGGTATTGCCCGATGTCGCCTCGATCAGCGTATCGCCGGGCTTGATGTCGCCGCGCAGTTCTGCCTGCGCAATCATCGACAGCGCCGGTCTATCCTTCACCGAGCCCGCCGGATTGTTGCCCTCCAGCTTCACCAGCAGGATATTGCTGGTGTTGCCGGGCAGGCGCTGCAAGCGCACTAGCGGCGTGTTGCCGACCGTATCGGCAATGGTGGGATAGCGAGGGGTCGAACCGGAAAAATCGCTCATCGCGCGCAGGCTCCAGAAGATGATGCCGGATTGTAAAGACAAAGCGCCCGCTGACCAAATGTGCGTTCCTAGGCTCGCATGCTAGGCTAGATGCGCATTTGGCCCCGCCTGATCTCGACACCGCACTGGAGACACCGGATGTATCCGTGGACCCTGCATCACCGCCTGCTGTTTGCCTTCACGCTGCCGGTCGCGCTACTGCTGCTAAGCCTGACCTTGCTCATCAGCAATCACTACCGCGATGACATGCTGGCCAGCCATGAGCAGCGCCGCGAACTGATACTGCGCAACACCGCTGAAGCCCTGAGCCTGACCAAGCTCAGCGCCGGCGAGCAAAGTGCCTGGCTACAAAAAATCTTGCGCGGCGATGACTTGCGCCGACTGAGCCTGCTCAGTGGCAATGGCCACCTGCTTGCCGACGCCGGCCAAAGCCAGATTCCGCTACCCAGCCCTGCTCGCCTACAGCGCTTCAAGCCCGGCCAGTACACGCTGGCCCTAGAGGACGACCATCAAGACCTGATATCGCTGCCGGATGGCCGCTGGCTGGTGCTGACCTCAACACAGCAACTGCTGCGACTGGCCTTTTACGAGCGCTTGAGCCTGTACCTGGTACTCAGCCTAAGCCTGCTTGTCGTACTCACCGGCCTGCTCTATTGGCTGCTTCAGCGCACGCTGCTGCCGCTCAATGCCTTTGCCGACATGATCAATCAGCCGGAGGTCATCTCCAGCGAGTCGCATGATGCCGCCAAGCGCATCTGGCCAGAGCTGGTGACCTCGCTCACGCGCTATTACTTCAAGCAGAAGCAGCAGCTTGACATGCTCACTCAAGAGAGTGAGCACGCCGAGGCCGAACTGCGGGAAACGCTGGATGCCATCGAGCGCCAGAACATCGAGCTGCATGCTGCCCGCCGATCCGCGCAAGCCAGCAACCAGCTGAAATCGGAGTTTCTGGCCAACATCAGCCATGAAATTCGCACGCCGCTGACCAGCTTGCTGGGCTTTGCCCGCTTGCTGGAGCGCACGCCGCTGTCGGCAACTCAGCAGCAGCATGTCGGCGCCCTGTCACGCTCCGGTGAGCATTTGCTGGCCATCCTCAACGACCTGCTGGATCTGTCGAAAATCGAAGCCGGGCGACTGATTCTGGATGAGACCCCTGTGCAGCTGAACGGTCTGCTCACCGATGCGGCTGCCATGCTGGCACCGTTGCTGGGCGATAAGCCCGTGCAGCTACAAGTACACTGCGCAGATGATCTCAGCGAGTCCTTGCTCGGCGACCCGCTGCGCCTGCGTCAAATTTTCACCAACTTGCTGAGCAATGCCATCAAGTTCACGGCTCGCGGCGAGATCAATGTCAGCCTCAGCGCCGTCGATGCAGATGCCGCTCGCGTGCAATGCCAGCTCAAGGTCAGCGACACCGGCGTGGGCATTGACTCCGAGCGTCTGCAAAGCCTGTTCGAGGCCTTCGAGCAGGCCGACACATCCACCTCCAGACACTTCGGCGGCACCGGCCTGGGCCTGACCATCACACGCCAACTCGTGCAACTGCTGGGCGGCCAGCTCCACGCGGAAAGTCGTGTCGGACAGGGATCGACCTTTACGGTGACTTGGTGGGCGGCGCGCGATCCGTTTTATCGAAGCCATTTGCAGACGGCACCGCACCTGTCAGCGGCACTGTCGTCCGCACAGCACATCACCGCAAACACAGAGCCGCTGCGGGTGCTGGTCGTGGATGATCATCCGGCAAACCTGCAGCTCATGCAGGCCTGGCTGCAGGAACTGGGCATACACACTTGCACGGCAAACAACGGCGAGGCGGCCATCACGGCTGCAGCAGCCAGCGTCTTCGACCTGATTTTCATGGACATCCAGATGCCCATCATGAACGGGCTGGAGGCTGCCCAGGCAATTCGGGCGCAAGAGCGTGGCGGCCAGCGCGTGCCCATCATCGCGCTCACCGCCCATGCACTCAGCTCCGAGCGCGAATACTGGCTGCGCAACGGTATCGACGACTATCTCAGCAAGCCGCTGGATGAAAGTCAGCTGAATCACATCCTGCTGCAATGGACGCGCTACATAGGCCAACCGATCCTTGTGATTGACTGGCCCGAAGCCGAACGGCTGGCCGGCGGCCGTCGCAGCCTCGCCGAGCAGCTCATCAGCACTTTGATCGACGACATCCCGCTGGCTCGCGAGCAGCTGGCCAATGCCGGCACAGCACAGGACGCGCAAGCATGGCATCGCGCGATACATCGTTTGCTGGGGGCTTGCCGTTATACCGGCGTGCCGGCACTCAGAGCGGCACTGGAGGCGGCATTGGCGCTACCGGCGGGCAGCGTTGATGCCGGCTTGCATCAGCGCATCCTGCATGAAATGGATGCGCTGATACAGAGCGGAGCACTTGTTTAACGCGGAGCCATGCGGATGGCGCCATCAAGGCGGATGGTTTCGCCATTGAGGAAGCCGTTCTCGACCATCTGCGCGGCGAGCTGGGCGTATTCCTCCGGATAGCCGAGGCGCTTGGGGAACTGCGTCATCTCGATCAGCGGCAGCTTCACGGTGTCGGGCGCGGCATTCATCAGCGGCGTATTGAAGATACCCGGCGCGATGGTGTTCACGCGCACGCCGATGCTGGCCAGATCACGCGCCAGCGGCAAGGTCATGCCGACCACGCCACCCTTCGATGCCGAATAGGCGACCTGACCGATCTGGCCGTCAAACGCTGCCACCGACGCGGTATTGATGATCACGCCGCGCTCGTTATCGGCATTGCCTTCATTCTTCGCCATCTCAGCCGCAGCCAGGCGCGTCACATTGAAAGTGCCGATCAGGTTCACGGTAATGACCTTGTTGAACACATCCAGCGAGTGCGGGCCGTTCTTGCCGACGGTACGCATGGCGCTGCCGATGCCGGCGCAGTTCACGGCCACATGCACGCCGCCCCACTTCGCCGAAACTTCGCTCAGCGCAACCTGCACCGACGCCTCATCCGAGACATTGACGCGGCAGAAATGGCAGTTCGCACCCAGTTCGGCAGCCACCGCCTGACCCACATCGACATTCAAATCAAAAATGGCGACTTTCGCACCCTTGGCCAGAAAGCCCTTGACCGTGGCCAGACCCAGGCCCGAAGCACCACCGGTAACGATGGCAATCTTGTCTTGCAGCTGCATGAAACACTCCTGAAAAAATAATGACTACTGAGTCGCGGCGGCGAGCATAGCATCCCGTCGCGACAGTTCAAGACCTAGAGAATGCCAACGCCGGAGATATCGCGTGCCAAACGCGCGGCATGGTTGTCGGTCATGCCGCCGACAAAATCGAGCACCTGCAGATAGCCGTCATACAGCGGCAGCCCCGGCGTCAGCGGTCGCGGCAACAATGCCAGCTGCGTCTGCTGGCGATGACCCAAGGTCGCACCCAGGCAAAACGCGCGCACCGGCGGCACCAGCGTATCCAGCAATACCGAGAGGCAAGGGTAAGCCGCAATTTCAGTCACGACTTTGCTGCGATGCCGATAAATTTTGTCGCTGGCCAGCTGCTTGGCCGCCGCCAGCGTATCGCGCACATCCGGGCTGGCTCCGGCAATCAGATCCTTTAGTGGCAATTCGCCCGCCAGCAAGGCCTCGTGATGACGCATGAAAGTATCGGCCAAATCCTTCACGCAACGCCCGACCATGGTGCCGCGCAAGGCCGCCGCATACTGACGCGGCTCGCGGATCTGCCAGATCTTCTCCGGATCAACAATCGGCCCGAGCAGGTTCTCGAACTCGTGCAGATCCAGGATGCCCATCTCCACGGCATCCTCCAGATCCACAATCGCATAGCAGATGTCGTCTGCCGCCTCCATGAGATACGACAGCGGATGTCGCGCCCACTGCTCCGGGCCGCGCACCGGCAGGCCCAGCGCCTCGGCCACCTGCCGGAAATAACCCAGCTCGGCCTGATAGATATTAAATTTGCCGCGCGCCGGGCAGGTCTGCGCCGTCCACGGGTATTTCACCAGTGCGCCCAGGCTCGCCGCCGTCAGCCGCATGCCGCCCTCGCCGGCATACATCTCCAGCGATGTCAGCAGGCGCAGGCCGTGGGCATTGCCCTCGTAGCTGCGAATGTCATGCTGCTGTGCCAGCGACAGGCCATCCAGCAACCCGGCATGCTCGGGCCGGCAAAACCAGTCGCGCAGAGCATATTCGCCGGTATGGCCAAACGGCGGATTGCCCAGATCGTGCGCCAGACAAGCTACCTGCACGATGCCGCCGATATCGAACGGCGTCGCCTGCGCTGGCAGAAAGCCGCCCTCCTGCAGCATCGCGCCCACGCGATTGCCTAGGCTGCGGCCGACACTCGCCACCTCCACACTGTGCGTCAACCGGTTATGCGTGTGATCGTGCAAGGCCAGCGGATGCACCTGCGTCTTGCGCCCGAGGCGGCGAAAGGCGCTGGAAAACACCACGCGATCATGGTCGATATGAAACTCCGAACGCAGCCCGGCCGTGCCATCAGCACTCGCGGCCGCCGGCGTCGGCACCATCACGCCCTGCTTGATCTTGAACCGTTGTGTCGATAGCAACTGCGTCCAGTTCATGCGCGCTTCCCCTGCCATTTCCGAACTCCTCATCGCGATGCTGGATCATCGACAAAAGCAGCGGCAAAGACCAGCACCGGCTATGGCATACTCGCGCAAAATCAGGCTTGTACTGGCCTACTCAGGCTGAGGAGCGTGTCATGCTGGATGAGCTGTTTCGCAACAACCGCGAGTGGGCGGATGCCGTCAAGGCCCGCGATCCCGAATTCTTCGAGAAGCTGGCAAAGCAGCAATCCCCCCAATTCCTCTGGATAGGCTGCGCCGACAGCCGCGTGCCCGCCAACGAAATCATGGGCCTGCTGCCCGGCGAAGTGTTTGTGCACCGCAATGTCGCCAACCTGGTCGTGCATACGGACATGAATTGCCTGTCCGTTTTGCAATACGCCGTGGATGTGCTGAAAGTGAAGCACATTCTGGTCACCGGCCATTATGGCTGCGGCGGCATCAAGGCGGCGCTGGAAGATCAGGAGTTCGGGCTCATCGACAACTGGCTGCGCCACATCAAAGACATCTACCGTCTTTATGAGTCCGAGTTTGACGGGCTGGACGAACAGCAGCGCTTCAACCTGCTCTGCGAATTGAATGTGACCGAGCAGGTCGCCAATGTCTGCCACACCACCATCATCCAGAATGCCTGGAAACGCGGTCAGGATGTGTCTGTGCACGGCTTCATCTTCAGCATCGAAGACGGCATCCTGCGCGACCTCGGCATGCACTTCAACGCCGTCAACCAGCTCCCGCCCATCTACCGGATGGTGCCGAAAAAAAACGCGCCCTGACTTAATGCCAGGGCGCGTTTTTTCAACCCGTCAGCGGATTACTGCTGAGTCGGGTTGATGCGAACTTCCACACGACGGTTCTGCGAACGGCCGGCTTCTGTGCTGTTGTCAGCAATCGGCTGAGTCTTGCCAAAGCCCACAGCCGACACACGACCCGAAGCCACGCCACGGTTCACGAGGTAGCCAGCGACCGAACCCGCGCGATCCTGCGACAACTTCTGGTTGTAGGCCGCATCGCCTTGGCTGTCGGTGTGACCGCTGACGGTGATGGTGGTGTCCTTGTACTCTTTCAGCACATCGGAAACGGCATCCAGTACCGGGTAGAAGTCAGCACGGATGCTGGCCTGAGCGGTCGGGAAAGTAATGTTGCCCGGCATCACGAGGTTAATGGCACCGGTGTTCGGATCACGCTGAATGCCCACGCCAACACCGGCCAGACGATCACGCAGCTTCTTTTCCTGCACATCCATGTAGACGCCTGCGCCGCCGCCGACGACACCACCAATGGCAGCACCCTGACCGCAACGCTCGTTACGCTCGCCACGCTTGGTGGTTGCTGTGGCAATGGCGCAGCCAGCAGCCGCACCGATCAGCGCGCCGTAGGCACCCTTGCTGACCTGTCGTTCGCCGGTGTACGGATTGGTGGTACAGCCAGCCAGCATCACGGAACCGGCTACTGCTGCAGTAAGTAGAATACGCATGGTGAATCTCCATAAAGTTGTCGGATGCCTGTTCGCATCCCTCACCGCGTCACAACGACGCCAATGAGTTGGCGTTGACACGCCATCAGCCGAAAAAGCCCGTAGGCTGCTTGGTCACGGCCACACTGACCAGGAACGCATAGGTTAACAGAGCAAGGGCCATCATCGTTAACTGTGCCGATCGGGTTTTCGCGCGCTTGAAGGCAATCACGCCAAGTGCAATGAAAACAAACAAGAAAATCAGCTTGGTCATGACCCAGGCCGGCATCTGGCCATAAATTGCCACCATGGTCAGGCCGCTGGCCAGCAGGCCCAGGCTGAAGGTATGCGCGAGCAGCGTCGGCACCTTGCCATTCTGCGCCGGTGCCTTGGCTAGGGTGAGGTAGACACGCCAGAGAAAGAGCAGGCCCACGGCCAGCACCAGCACCGCATGCACCATTTTGATCAGAACATAGCTATCCACAAGACACTCCTGAGCAGGCATTTAACGAAGCTGCTATCTGAACCAGTCGCAGACGAACTGTCAAAGCATTTGCAGGCGCGCAGACCCTGATTTTTTTGCTAAGGTGTGCGCCACGATCTGGCTTGCGAGTGCTCGCCCATGCTGTTCCGCTCCGTCCCCACGCCCTGTGTAGGCATCTGCTCAACAACCTATGGCGACACCGTCTGCCGGGGTTGTCGCCGCTATTTGCACGAGGTCATCGAGTGGAATCGCCTGAGCGATGCGGAAAAACGGCTGATCTGGCAACGGCTAGACGGCCTGCTGCAACAAATCATGCCGCGCTATTTCGAGATTCTGGATGCCGATTTGCTGCGCCGCGAGCTGCTGGCGCGCCGCATTCCGCTACGCGAAGACGCCAGCGCCTGGACCTGGCTGCAACAGCTGCTCAAGCAAATGGCGCGACAACTGAGTGATCTCAGCGGCTTTGGCGTGCGTCGTGTGGATAATTCAGGGCTGGATCTGTATGCGTTGCGCGAGCAGATCAATGGCGAGCTGCACATGCTGGCAAGTGCTTATTACGAGCGGGATTTGTTGCGGGCGTTGCGGCTGCCGCTGGCAGAGTAGCCATCAACAAAAAATGGTGCGCCAGAGAGGACTTGAACCTCCACGCCTTGCGGCACCAGAACCTAAATCTGGCGTGTATACCAATTTCACCACTGGCGCGATGAAGGCGGCGAACTATACCGAGTTCACCGCCACTCTGGCAACGCTTGGCTGACGCGTAATCAGCGCTATCAGCTCGCGCGCAAGCGGCGTGTCTTCATCGTGCCGCGCATGTTGGTGACGAGATTGGCGATCAGCGACCACAGCGCCGATTCGTTGGGCTTGGGGTTTTCGCCACGGCTCATGCGGTGCAGCTGGCGCACATACCACATGACTTCCATCAGGGCCATTTCATCGACCTGCTTGATGCCGGTGCTGATCATTTTCACGCGATGCCGTGTCTCTTCGCCGGCCAGCAAGCGCAGCGGCGCATCCGGCTCGATGCACAACGGGCGACCAAGCCCGACGATATCCATCGCACCCGAGTTCAGCGCCTTGCCCATCGCTGCCAGCGAGCGGAAGCCGCCGGTGACCATCAGCGGCGTGCTGATGTGCTGGCGCACCTTCTCGGCAAATTCCAGGAAGTAGGCTTCACGCGCGATGGTGCTGGTCTTCTTGCCTGCCATCGCCGGAGCTTCGTAGGTGCCGCCAGAGATCTCGACCAGATCAATGCCGACCGCTGCCAGCGCCTGAATGGTCGCCAGCGACTCCTCTTCGGTGAAACCACCGCGCTGGAAGTCCGCCGAGTTCAGCTTGATGCCGATCGGGAAATCGGGGCCGACGGCATCGCGCATGGCCTGATATACCGCCAGCACGAAGCGGCGACGGTTCTCCGCCGAGCCACCCCAGCCATCCGTACGCACATTGTGCTTGGGCGACAGAAACTGGCTGACCAGATAGCCGTGGGCACCGTGAATCTGCACGCCATGAAAGCCGGCCTGCTTGACCACGCCAGCGGCACGACCAAAACGCGCGATGATGTCGAGAATTTCCGGCTCGGTGAGTTCGCGCGGGGTGTCGAAAAATGCCTGCATCTGCTTGCCAAAAGGAATGGCCGATGGCGATACATTTTCGCGATTCAGGCCCTTGGGCGACTGCTTGCCAGGATGATTGATCTGCGCCCAGAGCCGGCTGCCATGATGCGCCACGCCGTCGGCCATGGCCTTGAGCAAGGCGAGGTCACGATCATCTTCAATGACCACATTACCCGGTTCGCCGAGCGCGCGACGATCGACCATGATGTTGCCGGTGATGAGCAGGCCGGTGCCGCCCTTGGCCCAGCGCTCGTACAAGCGCACCAGCGCCGGCGTGACGCGGTTGTCCATGGTGCCGAGGGTTTCGCTGAGTGCCGACTTGGCCAGGCGATTAGGCAGGATGCTGCCGTTAGGCAAGGTCAGCGTTTGCGCGAGCAGGTGGTGTGCAGTGGCCATGAGCGTTGTCCTGTAAAGGCTGCAAAAAGTGGCAGCAGCCTATTTCAGACAAAGCTCGTTGTCAAAAGTGCGTTACGCAGTCTGTTCTACGCGGCTTGAGTGGAGGGGTGCTTGCCACGGCTCGGCGGCTGCTCGGCACCATGCAAGTCGCGCAGGGTCTGCCCCATGAGCTGCTCGAAATGCCGGGCCAGCGCACTGGCATCGCGATCACCGGCCACTTCTGCCGGCAGGCAATGCACTTTCACATGCACCGTCTCGCCGGCCAGCATGTTCAGCAGGTGCGGGGCCAGCTCGTCATCGCCAATGAACGGAGCCAGCGCGTGCAGCTCGCCATTCGCCTTCTGGTAGCAGATGACCAGCGGCTGAATCGGGCACTGGCTCTTGATAGCCGCCGTAAACAACTTGGCAAAGAAACGGTTCACGCTGAAGCCGTCGGTGGTGGTGCCTTCCGGGAAGAACAGCACGCGCTTGCCCTGCTGCAGCGACAGCACCATCTCTTCGCTGACGCGATCGGCATCACCCGAACCTCGTTTGATGAACAAGGTGCCGGCGGCCTGCGCGAGATGCCCGATCACCGGCCACTTGGCCACTTCGGCCTTGGACAGGAAGCGCAGCGGACGAATGCCGCCAATCACCGGGATGTCCATCCACGATACATGGTTGCTGATCCACAGCGCACTGTCTTCGATGGGCGCGCCCTGCACCGTGACCTGCATGTTGAGCACGCGACAGAAGCCGCGCAGCCACCAGGCAATGATCGGGCGCTGCCAGACCGTGAAGCGCACAAAGAACATGCCGATCACAAAGGCCAGCAAAACGCCGAAGAGCAAATAGGCCGCAACCGCGATCAAACGCGCCCAAACCTTAATGGTCATGGCGGGTTTCACCGTAATGGCAGGATGTTGGTAACGATTGCGCGGCGCTCGGGTCACGGGATCTCATTTCAGGCTGTCTTCAGGAACCGTTGAGCATAACGCCCCGCCATCGCTTGTACATCCATGAATATGAAGACATCGGCACAATTGAATTCGGGATCCCAGCAGGCTTCGCCGCCGATTTTGCAGCCCATGCGCAGATAAGCCTTGAGCAGCGGCGGTACGCTGACCGCGCCGGTGCCGGTGGCCGAGAGCAGAATTTCGCGGCTCGGGCTGACGCGCAGTTCATCGCCCACGAAGTGCTTTTCGCGCAGGGTGGGCATGACGCTGGCGAGCGTGGTGCCGCCGTCGGCGAGGCTGATGCTGGCGCAGCCGATGAGCAGATTGAAGCCTTCGCGCATCAGATACTCAGACAGCGCCGACCACAACACCGTGATGGCGGCACCGGAGCGATAGTCCGGGTGCACGCAGGTGCGGCCGACTTCGAGGATGCGTCCGGCGAAAGTCTTCAGCGCACCGAGGTCAAATTCCTGCGCCGAGTAGAAGCCGCCAGCCTGCTCGGCCTGCTCGCCGCTGAGCAGGCGCGTGGTGGCAATGAGCAAGTCATTAGCCACATCGTAGACATTCAGGTGCAGGCAGTAGTCGTCGTAGGCATCGACATCGATGCCGTCAAACTGTACACCGTACTCGGCGCCGAAGATTTCCGCACGCAGGCGCTGGGCAGCGATCACCATGCCGGCATCGGTGGCGAAGCGCGCTTCCAGGCGCGGCTTCTGACGCAGCGGCGCGACATCGTCAGCGGGATAGTTGAACAGGGAAGATACGGCAGTGGCTGAATTCAGATTCTGCTGGGCATCACTCATGTTTTGGCTCTTGGCTTGTGTTTTCATGTAGGCAGTTTGCTGGCCGCAAATGCAAAACCCGTGACAAGTTGGTGACAGTTTGGTGAAACTGCGCGGCCTGCCTTCAACCACACAGAGCATGAATTTCGGAGATGACACGATGTTGACAAGCCTGGCTGTTTTCGCCGCGACCGGGGCATTGGCGGGCTTTCTGGCCGGGCTGCTGGGCATCGGTGGCGGCATGGTGCTGGTGCCGGCGCTGATCTTCAGCTTCGAAGCGCAGGGCGTATCGCCGACGGTGCTGACGCATCTGGCGGTCGGCACATCGCTGGCCAGTATCGTGCTGACCTCGATCAGCTCGGTGCGCACGCACCATGCTCAAGGCGGCGTCGATGTGGCGCTGTTCAAACGCCTAGCGCCCGGTCTGGTCGTCGGCTCCCTGCTCGGCGCACAGATCGCGCATGCGCTTCCGGCGCGCACGCTGCAGCTCATCATCGGCATCTTCGCCATCTGGATGGGCCTGAGGATGTTTCGTGGCAGCAAGCCGATGGCCACCGATGCCCCCGCGCCCAGCGCAACACAGCTGAATGCCGTCGGCGGCGTGATCGGCGTGGCCTCGGCCATCTTCGGTATTGGCGGCGGCAGCCTGATGGTGCCGTATCTGGTCAAGCAAGGCGTGGCCATGCGCCGCGCGGTCGGCACGGCGGCGGCTTGCGGCTTTCCCATCGCCATCGCGGGGATGATCGGCTTCATTTACAGCGGCTGGGGCCTGAGCGAACTGCCGGCTGGCAGCACCGGCTATATCTACTGGCCCGCCCTTGCCGGCATCGCGCTGACCAGCATGGTGGCCGCACATGGCGGGGCCGTGATGGCGCATCGCCTGCCGGCGCAGCAGCTCAAGCGCGCGTTTGCCGTGCTGCTGGTGCTGGTCGGCGTGCGCTTTCTTATCGGCCTCTGAGTAAGTATCCGAGCCCGCCTTCAGCGAGCAGGCAGCTCAGCCGGTATTACGCATGCCCGCCGCGATGCCGGTCATGGTCACCATCAGCGCGCGATCATGCCGCAGCATGTCTGCCTCCGCCGCCGTGCCGGCCAATGCCCGACGCCGCAGCATCAGCTCGGCTTGCAGCCAGTGCAGCGGCAGCAGATACGGTGAGCGCAGGCGTATCGACTGCGCCAGCACCGGATTGCGTTCAGCCCAGCTCGGCCCCTGCTGCACCGTCTGCAACTGCATAAGCAGGTCTTGATGCTGAGCGCGCAGGCGCTCGCCAAGATCACGCAGGTGCGGATCGCTGGTCAGATTTTTCTCATAATGACTGGCAATGGTCACATCCGACTTCGCCAGCACCATCTCCAGCATGTCGATCAGGCTGGCGAAGAACGGCCAGCGCTGCAGCATCTCACGCTGAGTGGTCGCCGAACCGGCCGCCAGCGCCGGCGCCACGCCCAGCCAGGCCGGCAGCATCAGGCGAATCTGCGTCCAGGCGAATACCCAGGGGATAGCGCGCAGCGAGGCTATGCCGCCGCCGACCTGCCGTCGCGCCGGTCGTGAGCCCAGCGGCAGCAGCTGCAGTTCGGGCTCCGGCGTGACCACGCGCAGATAGTCGATGAAGTGCGGATCATTGCGCAGCTGATGCCGGTAGAGCTGCATCGAATGCTGGCTCAGCGCCGCCATGGCCTCACGCCACGCCGGCTGCGGTTGCGGCGGCGGCATCAGCACCGTCTCCAGCGTGGCCTTGAGATAACCCATGAGATGGTGCTGCGCCATGGCCGGAGAGCCGAATTTCATGCGGATCATCTCGCCCTGCTCGGTGACGCGCAGCGAACCGCGCACCGAACCGGGCGGCTGCGAGCGCAGCGCCTGATCGGTCGGCGCGCCACCCCGGCTAACACTGCCGCCACGGCCATGAAAGAACACCAGATTTACACCCTCCTCGGCGGCAATCGCAGTCAACTCCTCCTGCGCCTGATACTGCGCCCAAGCGGCGGCCAGAAAGCCGGCATCCTTGGCCGAGTCGGAGTAGCCGATCATGATCTCCTGATGACTGCCGATGCACTGCCGGTAAATCGGCAGCGCCAGCAAGGTGCGCAGGCAGGATGGCGCGCGCGCTAGGTCATCGTAAGTTTCAAACAGCGGTACGACGCGCAGCGGCCGCAGGCTGTCGGCCTTGCGCTGCAAGACCATCACCGCCAGCACATCACTGGGCTGATGCGCCATGGAAATCACATACGCGCCCAGCGCCTCGGCGGGCTGTGTGGCCAGCAATCGGAAAGTGGCCAGCACCTCGCGCACTTCATCGCTGAAGCCGGACTCCACCTCTGCCGACAGCGCCGACAAGGGCAGCAGCGGGCGCGGACTAGCCAGCTCCTGCAGCAGGAATTGCTGGCGCTGAGCCTCATCCCAGGCACTGTAGTCGCCCAGCCCCAAGTATTGCGTGATAGCCGCGAGCGCATCGGCATGGCGCGTCGATTCCTGGCGGATGTCCAGGCGCATCAGGCCGAAGCCGAAGCTCGCAATCCGGCGCAGGTTATCGCTCAGCCCGCCCTCGCATAGCAGCGCCAGACCGGCTGACTGCAAGTCGTCATGGCAGAGCTGCATGTCTGCCAGCAGCTCATCGCCGGTGGCGTAGGCAACGGCATCGCCCGCCTCGCTCTGCAAGGCTGCGTCTGCCCGCCCGAGCGCCGCCAATGCAGCCGCCTGCGTGGCCTGGAGGCGACCACGCACCTGCTTCAGCCAGTCGCGATACGGCTCGCGCGATGCCTCGCCGACGCGCGCGCGCAAGGCATCGCCACAGCGCGACAACGACAGCTCCGCACGCAAGGTATCGACATCGCGCAAATAAAGATCGCAGGCCATCCAGCGCGCCAGCAGAATCACTTCGGCCGTGACCTGATGCGTCACGAAGGGGTTGCCGTCGCGATCACCGCCCATCCAGGAAGCCATACGAATCGGAGTTGCGCCCAGCGGCAGGCCTTCGCCCAGCACATCACGCAGACACTCATCGAACTCGCGCAAACACGCCGGCAAGGCTTTCCACAAACTGTTCTCCACCGTGGCAAAGCCCCATTTGGCCTCGTCCACGGGTGTCGGGCGCTGGCCACGAATTTCATCGGTTTCCCACGCAGCCACCACGCGACGACGCAGGCGCTCCCACTCGCCCTTGCGCTCCCTGACCGTCAGCTGAGCCTCGTGCATTTGCGCCAGAATCTGTGCGATCTCATCCTGCTTCTGCATCAGCGTACGCCGCGTGACTTCGGTCGGATGCGCCGTCAGCACCAGCTCCACATCGAGCCGACGCACCGCCGCAAGAATGGCCTCACGGCTCATGCCCTGCGCCAAGGCGCGCCGCAGCAACTCGCGCAAGCCATCAGCAGCGGTCGGCACCACGCCAGTGCGGCGCAGGCGAATCGGGTGATATTGCTCAGCAATATTGGCCAAATTCAGGAAGTGCCCGAACGCGCGCGCCACATCGCGCAGCGTCACGGCATCCGACTGCTGCAAGAAGGCAGAAAGTTGCGCATGGGCGCTCGCATCGCCTTGCACCGCGCGCTGCGACCATTGCCGCAGCAGCTCAATCTGCTCAAAAAAACCGGATCCTGCCTGCGTTTGCAAGACCTCGCCGAGCAATTGCCCCAAGCGTCTTACATCGTCGCGTAACGGCTCTTCACGCTGCGTCTGCAATGTCATTGCCACTCCCTTCAGCATCGATAGCAAATCGGTATACTCATGCTTGGATCAACCTTCGGCTGTGCCACGCATTTTTCCCGGCTGGCCTTGAGACTAACACCCGCATGACCTCCTCAACAGACACTCTGCGTCACACCTTTGGATATCTCGATCCACGCCTTGTGCCATCCGTGATGGCCGTGAACGAGCAGCGAGCCATGCGTCTGGTGACCTCGCTCGGCCTGGCAAGCTACACCCTGCTCTGGCAAGGCGGCCTGCTCGCACCCTTGACGCAAAGCCTGCTGATCATTGTCAGCTACGCCGTGCTGCAGTGCCTGCTGTCGCTGCTGGAGGTGCGCCTGCAGCGACGCACCTGGCTATCCGCCATGATCACCGGGCTGGACTTGCTGCTGCTCGGCTGGCAGTTGAGCAATGACCCGCTGGCCAGCCTCCCGACTCTCGCACTCAGCGTCCTGATGGTCGGTCTGGCCACACTACGCTGGCAGGCACGCGCACAATGGCTGTCGATGCTCAGCGTTGTCTGCATCGCGGCCCTTGCCGTGGGCTGGCGCGCGCACAGTGAAATACGCTTTGCATGGCCGGCAATCATCACCGCAGGTCTGGCCTGTCTAATCCTGATGTCGCTGGTACTGGTCATCGCCCAGCTGGCGCGGCAGCATATGAATGCGAGCCTGAACGCACCTGGCAGAGATGACACAACCGGCTTCTTCAATCGCCCCACGCTTTACTCAGCGGCAGAATTGCTGATGCCGCTGATGCATCGGCAACAGCAGCCACTGACCCTGCTTTATATCGTCATTGAGCCCACAGGGCTGGTGCCGGGGCGCGAAGCTGGCCCAGTCCTGCAAGATGATCTATGCCGCGAATTTGCCGAGATTGCCCGCGCCCGCCTGCGCGGCAGCGATATTCTGGTGCGCTACAGTGCGCTGGAGTTTGTGTTTCTGCTGCTCGACTGCCCGAGCAAGCAGGCGGATCCGATTGCGCACTATCTGCAGGAAACCTTTCATGCCTCCCGTGCCAGCCAGCAAAGCCCGGCCACGGCGCATATCGGCGCGACCTGGCTGCCCAGCGAGCCCATGGCCATGGATCAGTTGCTCAATCATCTCGATGAAGCGATGGCGCGCGCACGCCGCAGCCGTATCGGCGTGTCCGGCGCCATCTATAGCGACCCCGAGCAGACGCGCACTGGGCATCAGCTGAGTGAAAAGTAGGGTGTCGTGATGACAAGTGGCAGACTTTGTCTGACAAAATCGGGATGCAAAGTCAAAAAACCAGTGCTAAGATGCTTGCGTCTGATGTGAGGGCAAGCGTTCGCCGCAATGAACCTTGGCTGGCATCAGGCTGGAAACAGACTAGTCCAGTCCAACCTAAGAGAGAATTTTATCATGATGATCAAGAAAATTGCCGTTATGGCCGCTGTTGCCGCTGCTCTGACCATCGCTGGTTGCGCAAAGAAGGAAGAAGCTGCTGCTGTTGAAGCTCCGGCTGCTGAAGTTGCTCCGGCTGCTGAAGCTGCTCCGGTTGAAGCTCCGGCTGCTGAAGCTGCTCCGGCTGCTGAAGCTGCTCCGGCCGCTGAAGCTGCTCCGGCTCCGGCTGCTCAGTAATGAGCTGAGGCTTCGGCCTCGCCAAAAAAGGGGTGCTTCGGCACCCCTTTTTCATGCCCGTCTTTTGGAGAAATTCATGTCTTGCCCTTGCGGTTCCGGCCTTACCCTCGAAACCTGTTGCGCCCCCATCATTGCCGGCAACCCGGCCCCTAGCGCTGAAGCGATGATGCGCGCACGCTACACCGCCTACACGCAGCACAACATCGATTTCATCGTTGCCTCCACGCACAAGGACGGCCTCGACAACAGCGACCTCGACGCCATGCGCGCCTGGGCGGAACAAGCCGACTGGAAAGCCCTGGAAATCATTCAGGTGGAAGCCGGTGGCGAACAAGACAAGCGCGGTCTGGTAGAATTCAAGGCTCATTACGAGATGGGTGGCGTCAAGCATCACCATCACGAAGTATCAGGCTTCCTGCGCAGCGACAAAAACTGGCTGTTTCGCGATGGCGAAGTGCTGCACAGCGGTCCGTCCGAAAAGCCCAAGCCAGTCGTCAATGAAGTGAAGATTGGTCGTAACGATCCCTGCCTGTGCGGCAGTGGCAAAAAATACAAGAAGTGCTGCGGCGCCTGATGCGCTGCCAGCCGGCAACCGGAGAGAAACATGAGTCATGATCCTGTCGTAATTGTTAACGGTGCACGCACCCCCATGGGCGGTTTTCAGGGCAGCCTGAGCAGCGTCACAGCCACCACCCTCGGTGCCATCAGTATTCGTGAAGCGCTGAAGCGCGCTGGCGTGCAGCCGGAACAGGTGCAGGAAGTGATCATGGGCTGCGTGCTGCCTGCTGGTCTGAAGCAAGGCCCGGCGCGTCAATCCGCACTGGAAGCCGGCATCCCGGCAGCTGCCGGCGCCACCACCATCAACAAGCTCTGCGGTTCGGGCATGAAAGCCACCATGCTGGCACATGACCTGATCGCTGCCGGCACCAACGACATCATGGTCGCAGGCGGCATGGAGTCGATGAGCAACGCCCCGTACATCCTGCCGAAAGCCCGCGCCGGCTACCGCATGGGTCACGGCCAGATCATGGACCACATGTTCCTCGATGGTCTGGAAGATGCCCGCACCGGCCGCCTCATGGGTTCGTTCGCGCAAGACATGGCCACCACCTTGGGCCTGGGCCGTGCCGACATGGACGCCTTCGCGGTGGAATCGCTGCGTCGCGCCAATGCGGCTATTGCCAATGGCGACTTCAAGGCTGAAATCGTTGGCGTGCCGGTCACCACGCGCAAGGGCGAAATGCTGGTCGATACCGATGAGCAGCCCGGCAACGCCAGCCCGGAAAAAATCCCGACGCTGAAACCCGCCTTCGCCAAAGACGGCACCATCACGGCCGCTAACGCTTCGTCGATCTCCGACGGTGCCTCGGCACTGGTGCTGATGAAGGAAAGCAAGGCGCGTGAACTCGGTCTGCAACCGCTGGCACGCATCGTCGGTCACTCGACTCAGTCGCAAGACCCCAGCGAATTCACCATCGCGCCGATTGGTGCTTTTGCCACGCTGTTTGCCAAGACCGGCTGGAGCGCGGATTCGGTGGATCTGTTCGAGATCAACGAAGCCTTCGCCATGGTCACCATGGCGGCGATGATGAAACACAACATCCCGCACGCCAAAGTCAATGTCTACGGTGGTGCCTGTGCGCTCGGCCACCCGGTCGGCTCGACCGGCTCGCGCATCATCCTGACGCTGATTCACGCCCTGAAGCAGCACGGCAAGACCCGTGGTGTGGCCGGCCTTTGCATCGGCGGCGGCGAGGCCGTTGCGATGGCGCTGGAAATCATTTGAGCCCATCGTTGATCGCGTAACAGTACGCCGTCTCGCGGCGCACTGACCGACCAAGACCGCTGAGCAAGCGCCTCAGCGGTCATGGTCTTTCCCCAGATTCATGCTAGCGTTTTCCCTAGGACAGCTCACCGCCGTCCACAAGGGAGCTCCATCGCCATGCGCGTGATCCGCAACCTCATTCCCTTTCGCTATTTTGCCTGGCTGGCCAGCGGCATCGGCTTCGTGGCATCGCTGATTCTGTGGTGGACGCATCCGCTGATTGCGACCACGCCACTACTGATTTGCGCGGCACTGACAGCGCTGGGCCTGTGGGACTACCTGCAAAAATCGCAGGCGGTACGCCGCAACTACCCCATCCTGGCGCACTTCCGCTTTCTCTTTGAGTCGATACGGCCAGAGATACGCCAGTACTTTCTCGAGTCCGACACCGAATCCATTCCGTTCTCACGGGCACAGCGCTCCTTGGTCTATCAGCGCGCCAAAAATGTCGTCGACAAAAAAGCCTATGGCACGCTGATCGATGTCTATGGCGACTCCTATGAGTGGATCAACCACTCCATCGCCTCGGTCAAGATCAAAGACAATGATTTTCGCGTGATGATTGGTGAGGGCCAATGTCAGCAGCCCTATGCGCTCTCGCTCTACAACATTTCAGCGATGAGCTTTGGTGCGCTGTCGGCCAATGCCATTCTGGCGCTTAACAAGGGCGCGAAGCTCGGCGGTTTCGCGCACGACACCGGCGAGGGCTCGATCAGCCAATACCATCGCGAGCATGGCGGCGATCTGATCTGGGAGATCGGCAGTGGCTACTTCGGCTGTCGTCACCCGGATGGCAGCTTCAACCCCGAGCGGTTTGCCGAAAATGCCTGCCTGCCGCAAGTGCGCATGATTGAAATCAAGCTCAGCCAAGGCGCGAAGCCGGGGCATGGCGGCATTTTGCCGGCCGCCAAGGTGACGGCGGAAATTGCTGCTGCGCGCGGCGTACCCGCAGGCGAAGATTGCATCTCGCCGGCCAGTCACTCGGCTTTCAGCACGCCCATCGAGCTTATGGAGTTCATCGCCAGGCTGCGTGAGCTGTCGGGCGGCAAGCCGGTGGGCTTCAAGCTCTGCATTGGCCATCCCTGGGAGTTCTTCGCCATCTGCAAGGCCATGCTGAAGACCGGCATCACGCCCGACTACATTGTGGTGGATGGCGCTGAGGGCGGCACGGCAGCCGCGCCGGTGGAGTTCACCGATCACATCGGCACGCCCATGCATGAGGGTCTGACGCTGGTGCACAACACGCTGGTCGGGCTGAATCTGCGCGATCGCATCAAGATCGGGGCGGCGGGGAAAATCGTCTCGGCGTTCGATATTGCCCGCACGCTGGCGATTGGTGCCGACTGGTGCAACTCGGGGCGCGGCTTCATGTTTGCGCTGGGCTGCCTGATGGCGCAGACCTGCCATACCGGCCGCTGTCCGACCGGCGTGGCCACGCAAAGCTGGTTGCGTCAGCGCGCGCTAGACCCGGCCGACAAAGGCAATCGCGTCTATCACTTTCACCACAACACCATGAAGGCGCTGGGCGAAATCACCGGGGCGGCCGGCCTGAGCCACCCGAATCAGCTGCGGCCGCATCATCTCGTGCGGCGTGTTTCCGTCAATGAGGTGGCGCTGGTGTCGGCGCTGATCAAATACCTGGAGCCAGGCGATCTGCTGCATGGCAAGGCTGAACACCCGGTGTACCGAATGTTCTGGGACAGGGCCGTGGCCGAGAGTTTCTCACCGGAGCTGAGCGCAGCCGTGAGCTGAGCGCCTGCTGGCCTGATTACTTGGCCAGCGGCTATTTGAGCAGCGGCAAGGGATTAAGCTCGCTACGCTTTTTGGCGATAGCCGCGAGAATGGCCGGCAGCATGGCCTGCGCCGCACGCTCGCCCTCAAGCAGACTCCGATGTTTGCTCTCCAGCTCCAGCGTGCCCACGCCCAGCACCTGCGGCTTGATCACCACATCCGCCATCGGCAACTCGCGGTTGATCGCCTGCTGACCCATGATGTTGATGGTCTGATCCAGCAAAGCCCAAGCCGAGCGCGTTTGGCCAGCCACCGGTCGCGCCGAAATATCCACGGCGATGACCAAATCAGCGCCAAGATCACGCGCCGTCTCGACCGGAATCGGGCTGACCAGACCGCCATCAACATATTCCTTGCCGGCAATGGTGGCCGGCACAAACACATTGGGAATACTGCACGATGCGCGGATGGCCTGGCCGGCATTGCCGCGCGTGAATACGACCTTGCGACCGGTATCGGCCTCGGTCGCGACCGCCGCAAAACGCAGCGGGAAGTTCTGGATCGGCTGCTGCTTCACCTGCACATTGATGTAGTCCTGCAACTTCTGGCCGAGCAGGAAACCCTGGCGGCTCAGGGTCAGATCACGCACATCGCTCTCTTCCAAACCCAGCGCCAGCTGCTGCAACGCAAACGGGCTAAGGCCGCTGGCATAAAGGCCACCCACGAAGCTGCCGGCACTGGTGCCAACCACGAGCTGCGGGCGGATGCCATGCGATTCCAGCACCTTGATCACACCAATATGCGCGAAGCCTTTGGCCCCGCCACCGCCCAGAACCAGCGCCACGACCGGCTCGCGCTTGGGCACAACGGGCGCAACCGGAGCCTGCTGACAGGCGCTGAGCAGCAACGCGGCCAAGACCAACACATTTTTCAAACCATGCCTCATGAAACACACCTCAAGTCATTGCTACAAACCTTGCAAGCGCAAAGCCGTTACCGTGTTACGAAAAAATTGTGCCGCCAGCGCTGATTCGGGCTCATCACGCAAGACCGCAAATTGCGTCAGCACCGAGGGCAAATACGCCGGGCTGTTACGCACCCGCTCGCCGGTCAGACGCAGACGGCCATCGCCATGCTGAGTGCTGTGGGCATACGGCACGAGATCGGGCGCGTCGGTTTCCAGCACGAAGGCATCCAGCGGCAACTCGCGCGCGACCCGATGCAGACGCGCGGCCTGCGGCCAGGTCAGCGGCCCGCCGAGGCCGAGATGTAGACCCAGTCGCCGATACTGCTGCGCCTCTTCCACGCTGCCGGAAAAGGCATGCACGATGCCACCCTGAGCATGCCCGACCCGCTGCAGCGAACGCACGATGTCGGCATGACAGCGCCGGGCATGAATGATCACTGGCAAGCCATGCTCACGCGCCAATACCAGCTGCGCTTCGAATAACGCCACTTGTCGCGCCCAGTGCACCGGCTCGGCCAGCTCAGGCAGAAACTTGTCCAGACCGATCTCGCCCACGGCAATCACTGACGGCTCTTTCAGCTGCTCAGCGAGTTGCAGCAAGTCGGCATCGTCGGTGCGGCCGTCGCCCGGTTGCATGCGCTCCAGGGTGGTGTAGCTGCGGTGCAGGGAGCTGATGACCTGGGTGCGCCGGGCATCGGCCTGGCCCAGGCCGACCTGCCGCGCCGTCTCCAGCACCTTCATGCCGTTCTCGAGCGTCTCGGCGAAACGCTCCTCCTCGGCCTTCAGCACCTGGAC